>JANOSN010000493.1:0-1230 GCA_031415895.1 Polaromonas sp.
TCGGTGCGGCCTAGGATGGTGTAGTAACCGTTAGCATCGCGAATGCCCCAGTCAAAGGTGTTGTACACCAGCTTGCCGGGCACGCTCTTCCAATACGTTTGCACAAAGCGTTCATCGTCTTGCCACACGGTTTGCATGCAGCCAGGGGGCAGCGGGCCTTCGATCACGACCACGCCTTTTTCGCCGTGGCCTGTCATCTCCTGGCCCGTGCCTTCGTGCAGCAGCTTCACGTTGTAGCCGTACATGGGCACGCCGGGGCTGCCAAACTGCGGCGCAGGGCCAGTCAAACCACCGCCGTTGGCTGTGGCCAAGACAGGCCAACCCGTCTCGGTTTGCCAATAGTTGTCGATCACAGGTTTGCCTATGCCTGCGCTAATCCAGCGTGCTGTCGGCTCGTCTACCGGCTCGCCTGCAAGGTACAAAGCTTTTAAGCTGGACAAGTCGTACTTGGTTAGATACGCAGGGTCTTGCTTTTTCAACACACGAATGGCGGTGGGCGCGCTGAACATGTGAGTAACTTTGTATTTTTGCACCAAGCTCCACCAAATGCCGCCGTTGCTGTTGCCATCCATATCGCGAATCGGCGTGCCTTCATAAAACAGCGTGGTCATGCCCGCCAGTAGTGGGCCATAGACGATGTAGCTGTGGCCTACCACCCAGCCAATGTCGCTGGTGGCAAAGTACACCTCGCCCGGCTTGGCATCAAAAATGTATTTCATGCTGGCAGCCAAGCCCACGGCATAGCCGCCTACATCGCGCTGCACGCCTTTGGGTTTGCCTGTGGTGCCGCTGGTGTACAGCGTGTAGCTCACATCGGTGGCTTGCAGCCATTCGCAGGGCACTTCGGTATAGCGGTGTTTTTTACGCTGTGTGCCGTAGTCCACCATGGGTGTGGCGACCAATGCAATGGGTGATAGCTGACGGTCTACCATCAGCACCGATGCTGGCTTGTGCGCTGCTAATTTGATAGCTTCTTCTAGCAGCCCGGTGTAGGGCACCACCTTGCCAGCGCGTGACCCAGCGTCTGATGTGATGACCACTTTAGGCGTTGCATCATCAATACGGCTGGCCAGCGACACACTGGCAAAACCGCCAAACACCACGCTGTGAATAGCGCCAATGCGTGCGCAGGCCAGCATGGCAAATGCGGCCTCGGCAATCATGGGCATGTAAATCAAAACACGGTCGCCCTTAGTTACGCCCATGTCTTTCAATATCGCAGCCATGCAC
>JANOSN010000494.1:0-2452 GCA_031415895.1 Polaromonas sp.
AGAGCTCATATCCCAATCGACTAAACTGGAAAAATGCAAGGTAGTACTGACAATATAGTTCCGGTCAGAGCTCATATCCCAATCGACTAAACTAGGGCTGCGGTAACTCCTTGATTCATATAGGATTTATCGCAGTTTAAGTTTAAGAAATTCATGAGTGACTAGAACAAATCGAATTGGTCTGGCGATTTATTTTTAGGCTGTTTAGCTTGTCCGTGGAAAGAAATGATGCGTTCGTACTGTTTATCAGTAAATTGCAGCACATTAACTTTACCACCCTTGGGCAAGCCTGATTCAACCCGTTTGCATAGCGTGTCTACCTGCGCTTGACTTGTGCAAAACCGCATGTAAACGCTGAATTGGCTCATTTCAAAGCCTGCATCTAGCAGGCCGTTGCGAAATTCGGTGGCAGCTTTGCGCTCAGCCCTTTCCACCACGGGCAGGTCAAACATCACTACGATCCACATAAGTCGGTACCCTGACAGCATAGCGGCGTGCCCATGGTTTATTCGTCGTCTAGCGCCGCTGCCAGCCCCAGTGGCAGACCAGGCAAGGGCAGGTCTAGCTTGTCGCGCTCACCCACATACACCTGCGCCAGCGACGTGCACAGCTTTTGTACGCACACCATCACAGGGGTAGCACCCGTCATGGTTTGCATGTCGTCGTACATGGTGCGCACCAGGGCGCGCTTGGTGTCGGGGTTAACTTCTTTTTCGCCGTTGCGTAGCAGTTGCCACACCTTCAGGTCAATCATGGGGCGAAACGGCTCCATCACATCGTCTACCAGTCGCATGGCATTGCCGTCGTTGCTGTGGTGCAAGCCTATGCTGGGGTGCAGGCCTGCGGCCACCACGGCGCGGGCTGTGGTGGCGCGCAACACGGTGTAGCCGTAGTTCAACAAGCCGTTGGTGCCACCGCCGTTTTGGTCACGTCTAAACTCTGTGCCAAACAACAGTTGCCAATACCTGCGCGCGCCCTGCGCTTCAAGATTTTCAGGGTCGCCACTTTTTACTTTGGCAGCTAAAGCGGTGAGGGGTGCAGACGGCGCGCCAGTGGCTTCTAGGGCTGCGCCTTGTTGCTCTAGCTTCGAGCGTACTACGGTGGCCCACAGGCGCTTGTGGGTGGGCTGGCTGGCCGCTATCTGCATTTCAATGCGTTTGGCTTGCTCAAAGTTGCCTTCAATCGGCAGTAGCATGCCCACGGCGTTGTGGTTGGCTGCGCACAGCAC
Source organism: Polaromonas sp. (assembly GCA_031415895.1). GTDB lineage: Bacteria > Pseudomonadota > Gammaproteobacteria > Burkholderiales > Burkholderiaceae_C > JAAFIP01. The sequence continues at coordinate 1,229 of JANOSN010000494.1, forward strand.
AAAGGGCGCGCCGCGCTCGGCCAGTGCTACCAGTAGATTGTTGGTGTAGCTTAGGCCGTGCGCGTTGGCTATGACGGCGGCTATGTCGTCTAGCGGTACTTGGCCCAGCTCTTTGCGCTCACCTTCGGTGTCTTGCACCACCATAAAGCCACGGTGCACAAACAGATGCCGCCGATCATCGGCCACTTCGACGATGCGGCCAATCATGCGGTTTATTCCTTAAATCCGGGGTCGCGAAGTTCGCCGATAGGGGAGATGGTGACTTTGCGAGCTGATAAATTTTGTAGCGGACCTGCATTTTTTCTAAAATAAGTAAACGAATCTACTTTATCTAACTCCCTCGCGCTAGTGTTTGCTTCGCTGATAGCTGCGAACGATATTTGTCCTTGGCTATTCATTTTTACTATTCGCATTAATCGTGATTTTTCTTCTAACTTGAACTTAACGTAATCACCGTTTTGCAGGCGCATTACTAACGGCTTGCCAGAAATACTCAAAGTATCTGAACTTAGTCGCTTGATTCCTGCTTCTTTGCCGTGTTCACGGATTATCTGGTAAGCAGCAAAAGTAGAAACTATTTCGCTCTCCCATTTACCTTTCTCGCTGCGGACAATATCCATGCAAAAGTTGCTGCCACCCACATATCCTTTGTAGTTTTTAGCTAAACCTTGCTCGTCGACTCCATGACGATTTTGATCGCGCGTGCTGCTTAAAGGTATTACCGTACGATTTTTAGTTTCACGCTGACGTTTTCCATCTTCACCGCGCACACGCCTAGTGGCTAGTCCATCAGGCAGCAAACCCCACGCTGTGTCTTCATGCATGGCCCCTTCATGGCTATGGTCGGGCTTATGACTCACCCAAATATTGTTGACCGCCCGCTGCACATGATCGCGGTATGTATCCCACGGCAATGGCATTTTCTCCACCAGCCTGTTAAGTTGCTTCTCCCGAGTGCTGGCGCTTGCATTTGCAAAGCGCTGCAGCAGACCCTGGTCGGTCACGCCAATCACGCAGGCGTCTACCGCGTGGTGGCGGTGGTCGTTGCGGTTTTTCTCGCCTGTTAGGCTGAGCACATCGTTCAGGCCAAACTTGGCGCGCAGCATAGCAGTCATCTGGCCCGGTATGACGCGGGTGTTTTGCGGACAAATTAAGCTCACATATTCGCGCGCCACTTTGCTCAGGTGCTTGGTGTCGTTCAAAGCGCGGGCTAAAAAGCCTTTG
>JANOSN010000495.1:0-7818 GCA_031415895.1 Polaromonas sp.
CGCACCAGGCCTTGCCCGGGGTATGCGGGCATTGACCTGGCGATTGCGCCTTACCGCCATTTGGCTGAGCTGATGGATGGGCACATGCCAGACGCGGTGCATATCGCTACCGAAGGGCCACTGGGCTGGGCGGCGCGTCGGCATTGTGTGCGACGCGGGTGGGCTTTCACTACCGCGTTTCACACGAAGTTTCCTGAAATACTGCAAGCAGCCGCCAAAGTGCCTTTAGTCGTGGGCTATGCGCTGTTTAGGCATTTTCACAGGCCGTCTGCTGGGGTGATGGTGCCCACACAAGGCGTGCTGGGCATGCTAGAGCAGCGCGGCTTTACTAATTTGCGGCAGTGGACCCATGGCGTGGACACCAAACTGTTTGCCTATGCTGCGCAAGCGCGCATCTTTTTACCCACGGGGCCTATGCTGCGCCCGGTCAGTCTGTTTGTAGGCCGCGTGTCCTATGAGAAGAATATTGAACAATTCTTGCAAATGGACATACCGGGCACCAAGGTGGTTTGCGGCGTGGGGCCGCTAGAGCAGCGCCTGCGTGATAAGTACCCCCAGGCCAAATGGGTGGGTTTACTCAACCGCAGCGTGCTGGCGCAGTTGTATGCCAGCGCTGACATTTTTGTATTCCCCAGCCGCAATGAGACTTTTGGCTTGGTGATGCTGGAAGCGATGGCCGCTGGCACGCCTGTAGCGGCTTACCCTGTGGATGGCCCGCTAGAGGTGATGGGAGCAACGTCGGGCGGCATACAAGGGGGTGCCTTGCACGACGATCTGCGCCAAGCTTGGGAGACAGCTCGCACAACACCACGGCACGAGGCTCGCCTGCGTGCACAAGCCTTTAGCTGGGACGCTGCAACACAGAGTTTTATGGGGCATTTGGTGCCAGCCCGCCAAAACAGCAGGCCGCGCAAGACTACTTGGCTGTCATGGTTGTTTCATAAATTTGTCACATAAGTCATTCACACTCGGTGTATAACAAATTCCGTAACGTGATGTACTTTTTTTCGACAGATCATTTATGCCTCTATCCACAGCCCAAGCCGATGAGTTTTTAGACAGAGATCAAAGCATATTAGAGTTCAACCGACGTGTGCTCAGCTGGGCACGCCGCAGCGATGTTCCTGCGCTTGAGCGACTGCGTTACGTTTGCATCGTTTCATCTAATTTGGATGAATTTTTTGAAGTGCGTGCAGCGCAGCACCTCTTGGCACTGCGCACAGACGACCACAAGGGTGTTTACAGTGTGGAGTCGTTCAACAACTTATCGCAAGGCGCGCAAAGCTTGGTAGCAGAGCAGTACGGCGTTTTTAATGACGACGTTACCCCAGCGCTGGCTGCCAGCGGCGTGCATGTGGTGGCGCACGGCGAGCGCACAGATCGGCAAAAACGTTGGGTTAAAGATTATTTTGAGCGTGAGGTCAGACCTTTGCTCATGCCAGTAGGGCTTGATCCTGCACACCCGTTTCCACAGGTTGCTAACAAGTCGCTTAACTTTATTGTGCGGTTGGAGGGCAAAGATGCTTTTGGCCGCGCCAATGCCATCTCTATAGTGAAGATACCTCGGGTGCTGCCGCGCTTGATTCGTATGCCTAACAAAGCGGGTGACTCCGGTGTGTATCTGGTGTCGTTGTCCAGTGTGATTCGCAGTCACTTGGCTGATTTATTCCCGGGGCGGCTGGTGTCTGAGTTTTCGCAATTTCGCGTCACACGCCATTCAGATTTGTCGGTAGACGAAGAAGAGGTGCGCAATTTGCGCACTGCGCTGCGCCAGGGCCTGCAGCAACGCCATTATGGTGAGGCGGTGCGGCTGGAAGTGTCGTCCGGGTGTTCTGAATTTTTAAGCAAATTTCTGACCCAACAGTTTGATCTGCCTGACGGCGCCATGTACCGTGTGCCAGGGCCAGTGAACCTGGTGCGGTTTAACCAATTGATCGATCTGGTAGATAAGCCGCAACTGCTGTTTCCGGGCTACCGCCCCGTGCCACCGCACGGCATAGCTGCTGGCGCGTCTTTGTTCGATCAACTGCGTAAACGCGATATTTTGATCCACCAGCCGTTTGAGAGTTTTGATGGGGTGATGGCGTTTTTACGAGAAGCCGTGCGTGACCCGGATGTATTGACCATTCGCCAAACCATTTACCGTACCGGCGCGCAGTCAGAGATGATGGACCTGCTGGGCGAGGCTGTGCGCTTGGGCAAAGAGGTCACCGCCGTGGTAGAGCTGAAAGCGCGCTTTGACGAAGAGGCCAACATCAACTGGGCCGAAGCACTGGAAACCTTGGGAGCGCAGGTGGTGTACGGCGTGGTAGGTCTAAAAACCCACGCCAAAATGCTGCTGGTGACCCGGCGTGAAGGCAAGGCTTTGCGCCGTTACGGCCATTTGTCTACAGGCAATTACAACCCTCGCACGGCCAGGCTGTATACCGACCTGAGCATGTTGACCGCTGACCCAATGATCACAGCGGATATGCAAGCTGTTTTTGTGCACTTGGCAGGCCAGTCCAAGCTGCCAAAGTTAAAAGCCTTGTGGTTAGCACCGTTTAACTTGCAAAACCACGTAATTGCCAAAATCGAACAGATTGCCAACGCTAGCGCTCATACTGACCGGCGCATCGTTGCCAAAATGAATGCACTGACGGACGAGGCCATCATGCATGCGCTGCTGTATGCAGCCAGAAAAGGCGTAAAAATCGATTTGATTGTGCGCGGCGCCTGTACGCTACCGCTGGCAGACCCGCTGGTTCGTGCCAATGTGGTGGTGCGCTCGGTGATAGGTCGATTTCTGGAGCATTCACGCATTTTCTACTTTCGTGTGGGCCAGACCGAAGAGGTTTATCTGTCCAGCGCAGATTGGATGAACCGTAACATGCTGCGCAGGATAGAGCTGGCTTGGCCTGTGCACGATGAAGGCCTGCGCCGGCGAGTTATTGACGAATGTTTAGTGCCTTATCTGCACGACACCGCCAATTCATGGCTTATGCAGCCTAATGGACAATACATTCAAGTGGTGTCCAAGCATCCAGTCAGCGCGCAGCAAGCCTTAACGGTGCGCCACACCATGCTGGCCAACACCAAGCAATCTGCAGCTGTGCAGGAGGCGTAAATGGATTTGATACTTTGGCGACATGCAGAGGCTTATGACCCGAGCGAGGACACCAGCGCCAATGCAGATGCACAGCTAGACTTGGCACGTGAGCTTACACCCCGAGGATTCAAACAGGCCTCGCGCATGGCCTCATGGCTAGACCGCCAGCTGCCCGAGGGCACCAAAATCTACTCGAGTGCAGCCGTGCGAGCCGAACAGACGGTCAAGGCATTACAGCGCAAATATAAAATCCGCACGGACCTCAATCCAGATGCCCCATTAGAAAAAATACTGGCTGTAGCGCAATGGCCTTTAAGCGATAGCCCCGTATTGTTAGTGGCGCACCAGCCTTGCCTGGGTGCAGTGGTGGCGCACTTGATGGGCTTGCAGGCTAGCAGCTGTAATGTGAAAAAAGGCGCGGTGTGGTGGCTGCGTACACGCCAGCGCGAGGGCAGCGCTCAAACCGTATTGGTGACAGTGCAAACGCCCGAGTATTTATAGCCACTGCGCATAGCCACTAAGGGGCAATTTGCATGCCCAGGGGCACACCAATTTTTACCCAAGCTGCACACTCTTCCTGCAGCAGATAGGTCGACTGTGGATGGGCTTGCGTCCAAGCTGTGTGGGTGTGCAACTCAAACCCTTGTGCGGCTACCTTGAGCGACAAGCCTTTTAAATCAGGTGTGCGACGTGCGTGGCACACAATGACTGCAAGGCGCAGTGCCAACAGCTGGCACTGAAAATCGCGTTCGTCCAGCGTATCGCTGAGTTTTTTTAACTTGCCGCGGTGTCCGTAGACCAATACGCTCAGGCGATGTAGCTCGGGCTGCGCAAAGCCTGGGGCATCGGCATTGTCCAAAATATAAGCACCATGCTTGTGATAGTCAGCATGCGATATGCGGGCACCTATCTCATGCACTTGCGCCGCCCAGCGGGCTTTGCGCAGCAAGCGCTCTTGGCGCAGGGCTGGTGCAGCGCCTATCAATGGCCGCAGAAAATGTTCTGTAGCCAGTGCTACGCGGCTGCTATGCGCTGTATCAGCAGAAAACTTGGTGGCTAACCGTGCAATGCTGGCGGAGCGCACATCGGTGACGGCATCTTCGCGCTCTACCAAATCAAACAATAAGCCTTGGCGCAGCGCACCATCCGCAACGACCAGTTCTTTTAGATCCAACAAGTCAAACAACGACCGCAATATCGCCAAGCCACCACCGATGACCGCACGCCTGTCGTCCTTCAAGCCAGGTATAACGACTTTATCGATATGGCCTGAGCGTACTAACGATTCGTATAACCATTGCAAGCCTTCGCGGCTGATAACGCCTGCAGGGTAGCCTTTGCCTGCCAACACATCGGCGACGGCCCCCACGGTGCCCGACGAACCGTAGGCAATGTCCCAGTGGGTGGGGCCATAGCTGCTAACAGCTTCGTCCACAATAGCCTTGGCAGCTACCTCTGCGCGTTCAAAGTTAGCTTGGTTTAAGCGGCCATTGTCAAAGTATTTCATAGACCATGCCACACTGCCCAAGCGGTAGGACTCTGTGCGGTGCGAGGCGTAGCCTTGGCCCAATATCAGTTCGGTCGAGCGTCCGCCTATGTCAATCACCAAGCGCCGCTCGTCAGACTGCGGCAGCAAATGGGCGACACCTACGTAGATCAAGCGGGCTTCTTCGCGTCCCGATATGACGTCGATAGGAAAGCCTAGCAATTGGTTGGCTTTAGCAATGAAAACATCGCGGTTACGCGCTTCACGCAAGGTTTGCGTAGCTACAGCGCGCACTTGGTCGCGCTTAAAGCCTTTGATACGCTCGGAAAACCGGCTAAGGCAATCCCAACCACGCTGCATGGCCTCATCGCTCAGGTTGCGTTCACTGTCTAGGCCGCTGCCTTGCCGCACCGTTTCTTTGATGTACTCCACACGCTGCACATGGCCGTGGTCTAGGCGGCCAATTTCTAGCCGAAAACTGTTAGAGCCAAGGTCAATGGCGGCGAGGAGTGTGCCTTCTTGCATAGGTATTTGTAGTTGTATACCGCAAGCATAGCATCAGCCTTCAGTAAATTATTAGCCCAATACACTACCATCTGATCGCAGCATGCTTTGGGTGACAAACGCGCTGGTGCGGCGCTGTGCCTGAAAAGCGACTCTAAAGCCACCTACATCAATAGACTGACGGCGCTGGAATGCTTCTAGCACTGTGCTGCGTGTCATGGCAAGCTCTATGCTCTGCATCACCTCAAAGGTGTACTGTGCTGCGATAAAACCTGCCAAACTCAGTGCAGTGGGCGGTTCATCATACAGACGGGTCATCACTTGGCGGTAGTTGCGCACCACGGATAGCGCAGAATTGACCATTGGTACCGCTTGTGTTGCGATGATGGGCGTATTGCGCATGCTCCCCAATTGTTGCAAAACTTGTAGATTGACATCAGCCAAGGCTACGACATAGCGCTGGCGAGACTGGTTATCCAAACCTTGGATGAATTGAGCTAACTCGGGTGTTCCACCAATAAATAAAATAACTGCGGCAGTGCTGCTTGTGATCGCGTTTCCAGCTTGCACTAGATTGGTTTGCACCACTTGTTCTTGCAGCTGCAGTTTATGTCTAGAGGCTATCCGTTGTATATCTACCAAATTTTGCTGACGGTCTGTTTCAGTGGCAAACACTACGGCCAAGCTAGCCATGTTCAGTGTTGTTAAAGACTTCAATGCATGGGCAATTTGCTCTTCGCGGGTTGAAAAAATCGCAAATGTTTGCGCTGCCAGATCAGCGCTGCTATTTTGCAGCCACGGAGCCACATGGGCTAAGGTGTTTTTTTCATCACCTGCTAGCGCATTGACCTGCATCGCTAGTGGGTCAGCTGTGCAACCAGATAAAACCAAGCAAGCTGGGTTGCTTTGCGCAAGTTGCCAAGCGTTTTGTGCACCTTGTGGTGTTCCGTCGGTCTCCAACACCAGGTGGGTCACCCTGCGACCACGGATACCACCCCGATCATTGATGTCTTGCCACGCTGCACGGCTACCAATCAAAAAATCTTTAGAAACGTCTTGCTGTGAGGCAGACTTATCCACGATTTGTGCGATCACTAGTGGACTTGCTTGATTGGCTATGCGTGCCGATTGAGCGTAAGCATCATTTGCAGACCATAGCATTGCTGAAATCGCTACGGGAGCTGCAGATGCAGCGTGTAGACCAAGCTTTAAAATTTTGCGCCGATGGGCGCTGCCTAAAACTAGGTTGCCCTTAGGGAACCATGATAGGCATGTGATTTCCAGGAGTTTTTTTACTATAAAATTCATAGCTAGTTGAGCAGTAAATGCTTGGACTACAAGGTTATTTGATTGGTAAAACCGTACTTTAACTTTTAGGTGGCAGTAAAACACGGTCAACAATGTGAACTACGCCGTTGGTAGCATTCTTATCAGCGGTTTGCACCATGGCGTCTTCCACGGTGACAAAGGTGCCTGCTTTGGACAGTGCCAAGTTTGCGCCCTGCACAGTTTTAACGTTGCCATTTTTCACTTCAGTCGACATCACTTTGGCAGGCAGTACGTGGTAAATCAGCACATTTTTGAGCTTGGCAGGGTCTGCTGCCAGTTCCTCCAGCACTTTTGCAGGTACAGCCTTGAAAGCGTCGTTGTTGGGGGCAAAGACCGTGAAGCTGCCCGGGCCGTTCAAAGTGTCGGTCAAGCCTGCTTTGCTGATCAGGCTGCTAAGGGTGCTAAGCTCAGGTGTTGCGGCGATAGAAGCCGCAACTGGCTGATTAGTAGCCACGGTGGCACAACCTGAGATGGTCACTAAGCTGGCCAAAACTAAACTAACAGTCGTATATTTTTGAACTAAACTGATAAAGCGCATGATTCGTCCTTGATAAATTAATAACGGTTTTGGCTTTTGCTTTCAGCATAGAAAATACAAATGCAGCCAATAACACTGATAATTTACAAATTAATCATGACAATAGAGTGAATTATTTAAGTCAAACTAATGACAAATTTAAAGTCACATTCCCTCGTAAATGTCACGAAAATGTCACATTGGCTAGCTATATTTTCTGCATGTGCCACAGCCCAGCCAGGGCTTTTTATTTACTAAGGTGTATGTATGAAATTTTTCGCAATGAAATTTACCCTGTACGCTGCGGCAGTCGGCCTAACCGTAGCTGTTAACGCACAAGAAGTTACAGGCGCCGGGGCTACTTTTCCTGCTCCCTTGTATGCCAAATGGGCATCTGAATACAACAAAGCTACTGGAGTGAAGATCAATTACCAGTCTGTTGGGTCGGGTGCTGGTTTACGCCAAATAGATGCCAAAACAGTGGATTTCGGTGCGTCAGACATGCCGTTGAAGGATGATGAGCTAAAGGCCAAGAATCTGGTGCAATTTCCCACAGTCATTGGTGGGGTGGTTCCCGTGGTCAATATCAAAGGCTTAGCGCCTGGCCAACTTAAATTGACTGGTCAAGTTCTAGGCGATATTTATCTAGGAAAAATCAGTAAATGGTCTGACCCTGCTATCAAAGCTTTGAACCCGGGTCTTAACTTGCCTGATGCAGCTATTTCTCAGGTGCGACGCGCAGATGGATCGGGTACCACATTCATATTTACCAACTATCTATCGAAAGTGAATGCCGAGTGGAAAAGTAAAGCAGGCGAGGGCACCGCAGTTAACTGGCCTACCGGGGCCGGTGGTAAAGGTAATGAGGGCGTCGCTGCATTTGTGGGCCGTTTG
>JANOSN010000496.1:0-1408 GCA_031415895.1 Polaromonas sp.
AGCCGTCAGGCGAGTTCGCACATTGACCCAAATGGTGAGTACTGCAGACGCTTGCCCGCAGGGCCCGTGGTTCGGGTGGCGATAGTGCTACGCCACAGCAGTGCGCGTCCTAGAACAACGAACTAAGCCACGAACAGAAAGAGACACTCAAAGCAACACGTTTACCAACAAAAAGTGCCGATAGTCCAAGTATTTACTGCTCAACCAGCTATGAAATTAATAGTAACCTGACGGTCTAAACATCCTCTGCGGCGCACACCCATCAACGCACAGGCTGCACCTTTGGCCGTGGTCGCACGCCCGGCGACACATCTACGTCCAGCGCCTTGTCGGCCCGTTGCACCGTCATCTTGGCAGGCGTGCCGGGTTTGAGCGCGGCTACGTTGGACAGCAGTTCGCTCACACTGTTGATGCGCTTGCCTGCTACCGCAGTGATCACATCGCCAGGCTTGATGCCCGCTTGCGCAGCTGGGCCGTTTTGTAGCACGCCGGTGATGATCACGCCATTCATCTCGGCCATTTTGATTTTGAAGGTTTCAGCCAGCTCAGGCGTCAGCTCTTGCGGCTCCACGCCAATCCAGCCGCGTGTGACCACGCCGTCTTTCACTATGCCTTCCATCACCTGCTTGGCCGTGCTCACAGGGATAGCAAAGCCAATGCCCATGCTGCCCCCGCTGCGGCTGTAAATGGCGGTGTTAATGCCCAGTAAATTGCCGTTCACATCTACCAGCGCACCGCCCGAGTTGCCAGGGTTAATGGCCGCGTCGGTCTGGATAAAGTTTTCAAACGTGTTGATGCCCAGCTGGTTGCGCCCCAGCGCGCTCACTATGCCGCTGGTGACTGTTTGGCCCACGCCAAACGGGTTGCCAATGGCCAGCACTTGGTCGCCTACCTGCAGCGCATCTGAGCTGCCCAGCACGATGACGGGCAGTTTATCGAGGTCGATTTTTAAAATCGCCAAGTCGCTATCCGGGTCAGTGCCAATCACTTTGGCTTTGACGCGGCGGGTGTCGTTCAGCGTCACCTCAATCTCGTCGCCGCCTTCCACCACATGGTTGTTGGTCAAAATATAGCCCGTGGGGCTCACAATCACGCCGCGGCCCATGCCGCCTTGGGGCTCTTGGCCACGGTCGCCAAAGAAAAAGCGAAACCACGGATCATTGGCATTGGGGTTTTTGGCAGCTGCCTTGCTAACGCTGATGCTGACCACCGCTGCGGAGGCTTTTTGCGCTGCCGTCCTGAAGCTGCCTGCTGGGGCTGCTGCAGAATTAGTAGCAGGCGCCTCGATGGTGGGCACCAGCCCGCTGCCCATTTGCGGCTTGCGGTTGAGCAGCTCTGGCTTTAAAGTGGCCACTACAAACCATGCAGCCAACAGCACGGTCACGGCTTGGGAGAAAATCAACCAGAT
>JANOSN010000497.1:0-1549 GCA_031415895.1 Polaromonas sp.
CCAGTACGCAGCCGTGGCGCTTGGTGTGCACAGCGCAGCGGCATCAAGGAGGAGGCCGCAGGCCGGGGGACAGCCGCGCAGCTGTGCACACCAAGTGCCAGGGCGAGCACAGTACTTAAGTGCACACAAACCATGCGCCAAAAAATTAACCGACCAATCGGTCAGCTAATCCAAAATTGGTGGTAAATTTCAAGACAGGAGACAAGCCATGGCAGACAACATCACCACCGACCCCACCATCCTGTACGAAGAGCGCGGCACTGGCAACACGCTAATAGCGTTGATCACTTTTAATCGCCCCGCAGCGCTCAACAGCTTTACCAAGCAAATGCACCGCGAGCTGTGGGCTGCGTTGGACAAAATCGAGGCTAATAGCAACATTCGCGCTGCTGTCATCACCGGCGCAGGGCGCGCGTTTTGTGCGGGCGCTGATTTGTCGGAGTTTGACTTTTCCGAAGGCACTGATGCCCAAGGCCGTAGCATGCAAGACCGCGCCAACCCGCGCGGCGTGATTAACGACTATTTCAACCCCACTGCCCAACGCATGCAGCAGCTACGCGTGCCAACAATAGCCGCCGTCAACGGCGTAGCCGCAGGCGCGGGTGCGTCGTATGCGCTGTCGTGCGACGTCACCATTGCAGCACCCGGGGCCAGTTTTATTCAAGCGTTCAGCAAAATTGGCCTAGTGCCCGACTCTGGTGGGTCGTGGATATTGCCCCAGCGCCTAGGCATGGCACGGGCCATGGCGCTGTGCATGACGGGCGACAAACTGAGCGCCGTGCAGGCCAAAGACTGGGGCCTGATCTGGGACGTGGCCGACGATGCCGTGCAAGCAGCGCTAACTATGGCCGAACGCTTGGCTTTGATGCCCACCAAAGCCTTGGTCACTACACGCCATTTGCTGCGCGATGCACATACCCGAACATTAGACGAGCAGCTGGATGCCGAACGCGATGCCCAAAGCGACCTGGGCTATACGCAGGACTATATTGAAGGTGTGAAAGCTTTTCTGGGCAAACGGCCAGCAAATTTTACGGGGCAATAAATGAACCCTACTGCATCAACTGACCCCATTAATAAAGAAGCCACCGACCTTGCACGGCAAGTGGGCGAGGCCATGTGGGCGGTAGACACTGCCAGTAAAGACACCATGGGCATGGACCTGCTGGAGTGCGCACCCGGCCGGGCGCGGGTGCGGATGGAGGTCAAACCTTTGCATTTGAATGGCCACCAGATTTGCCATGGCGGGTTTATTTTTACGCTGGCGGATACGACGTTTGCGTTTGCCTGCAATTCACACAACAAAGTGGCTGTGGCTGCGGGCTGCTCGATAGAATTTTTAAAGCCTGGGCAATTGGGTGATGTGTTGACCTGCGTGGGTACTGAGCAAACTTTAACGGGGCGGCATGGCATTTACGATATGCGGGTGAGTAACCAGCATGGTGAAGTTGTTGCGATGTTTCGCGGCAAGTCGGCGCAGATTGCTGGAGTTATTGTTTAGCCTAGGGCGAAGTCGGGTATTTGGACGCGAAGGGCGCTAAGGTTGCGC
>JANOSN010000498.1:0-2029 GCA_031415895.1 Polaromonas sp.
ATAAGGTGCTCGGACGGATTGCCAGCGAAGCAGCCCTCCGTTTACGCGGCAAACACAAGGCCATTTACACGCCTCACATCGACACCGGTGACTTCATCATTGTGATCAACGCAGCCAAACTGCGCGTCACAGGTGCCAAGCCATTGGACAAAAAATACTACAGCCACTCTGGCTACCCAGGTGGTATTTCTGAGACCAACTTCCGCGACATGCAAGCCAAGTTTCCTGGCCGTGCGCTGGAAAAAGCGGTCAAAGGCATGTTGCCAAAAGGCCCATTGGGCTACGCCATGATCAAAAAGCTCAAAGTGTATGGCGGTGCAGAGCACCCACACACTGCGCAGCAACCTAAAGTGTTGGACATTGCCGGTATCTCTCGCGATGCCGTCCGTAAGGAGTCGAAATGATCGGTGAATGGAACAACGGCACAGGCCGTCGCAAATCAAGCGTCGCCCGCGTGTTCATGAAAAAAGGCACTGGCAAAATCACCGTCAACGGTAAAGACATCGTCGAATACTTCGGCCGTCAAACCTCGATCATGATTGCCAAGCAACCTCTGATGCTCACCAACAACGGCGAAGCTTTTGACCTCAAAATCACCGTAGCCGGTGGTGGTGAATCAGGCCAAGCTGGTGCTGTGCGCCACGGCATTACCCGCGCTTTGATCGACTACGACACCGCCTTGAAGCCAGCGCTCAGCGCTGCAGGCTTTGTCACACGTGATGCACGTGAAGTTGAGCGTAAGAAGGTCGGCTTACACGGCGCCCGCCGCCGCAAGCAGTTCTCCAAACGTTAATTGGTCGGCTGCGAGACTCTTATGCGGCGTTGCAAATCCTCGCCAGGCGTATAGCCTGTCTGCGGTTTGCGCCTTGCCTAAGAGCCTCTCGCTCGCCCAATTAAGTCACTATTCATTCAATACCGCTCGGTGCAAACTCGGCGGTATTTTTTTTAGCGCACAATCATCACCCTATGCGTTTTCGACTTCTCCGCCGCCGCTTAACTATCAGCGCCCCTACGATGGCGATTCGTACGCGCATGGCTTGGCCTGTGCGCTGGGCTATGGCGGCGATCATGCTGGGCTTTTGTGCGGCGATTGGGTTATGGGCTTTTGAGTTTGGCAAGGGCATCACGGGCCTGGACAGCAATGCCAAGGAAGAGTTAGCCCAGCTCAAAGACGAAGCGGCTAAGCTGCGCGAAGACCGCGACAAGGCGCAGTCTATTGCCAACACCTCTGGCAGTCTTTTGACGGCTGAAAAAGCTGCACAAGACAAACTGACCGTGCAGGTAAAGCTGCTAGAAAACGAGAACCGTGCATTGCGCGACGATTTAGGATTTTTTGAAAAACTCATGCCCTCGACGGGTTCAGAAAGCATTGCTGTGCGTGGGCTGCAGGCTGAGCTGCTGGGCGGCGGGGCACAAATCAAATGGCAGGCGCTGGTGATCCAGCCGACTAAAAACGCTACAGAATTTAACGGCAAGATCGAGCTAACTTTAGGCGGCACGCAGGCTGGCAAGCCTTGGGCTATGCCGCTACCGGGTGGCGCGCAGGCGCTGCAGGTGAAGCAGTACCGCCGCTTAGAGGGCGTGGTTGATTTGCCTGCGCAAGTGGTGGTTAAAACTTTGTCGGCTAAAGTCACCGAAGGCTCGGCTACCCGGGCAGTGCAAACTGCAAAATTGTGATGCCACAAGCCAATTAATAGCAAACGAATAGCAAACGAATAGCAAACTAATTACTGATTGATAAAAGCTAAAAGTTAGCGCATACTTTTACAATTACAACGTAACAGCCTGAGAGCCCCAAGCCACAGAGCCGTTGCACCCATAATTCATCGTTGGAGATACACCATGTTTGCAAAGAAGAAACAACCCCCCATGCGCAGCCTGATCGACGCTGGCAGCCAAATTCAAGGCAATATGATTTTTAATGATGGCTTGCGGATTGACGGCAAGGTCATAGGCAATTTACGCGCTAATGACGATAAACGCAGCATCTTGGTCATCAGCGAAACCGCCCATGTCACAGGTGAGATCC
>JANOSN010000499.1:0-8098 GCA_031415895.1 Polaromonas sp.
GTGATGCGAATCTTGACATCGGTTGGCTCAACGGGTGCTAGCAAGTTAAATTTGCCAACACCGTTAGTCACCTTTAGCTGTACACCGGGTGTCACTTTGTCTACGTCAAGGCGGCCAGGGCCTAATTCGTCGGTCTTTGCACCTGGTATCAACACACGGCCTGCGCTGTGCTCGATAGTGATCAGTACCTCACCTTGTAATACTGCACCGTTTTTATCAAACAAGCGCACCGTGATCTGGTTAGTACTTTGACCGTCAGCAGGCAGGTCATTCTTTTCGACCTCTACCTCTACACGGGCTACTTGCGCGTTCACGCTGTAATCCACACCAGAGATAGGCCCACGCAGCACCGAAGGTGGCGTGGTTTGTTGCGACGAAATGGGCGCTGGCTGCAGTGGTTGATAAGTTGACTGCGCCCACGCTGCGCTGGACAGCGTAAGGCATATAACTGCGCATGCGGCAGCCACTGGCGTGGTCACACGTAATACCCCATCAGGGTTGCGTCTTAGAGATGACTGAGCGTTCATGGTAGATGCCGATGCAGATAAGGAGTTGAATGTGTTGTTCATGTCAGTCCTCCTTATTTAGCATTGCGCACATTAGCGCCTTGCGTGTTACTGGAAGCCCCGGGCATTTGGGGTACGGGGGTGTTTTGCTCAGGGGCGGACTCCGCGCCTCCGTTGGTAGTTCTAGGGACTACCAAGGGTTGGTTCGCGCCGTCTGTACCTTGCTGTGGATACTGCGGAGACTTGCCTTCCCACTTCAGTGCGGGCTGGCCTTTCTTCTCAGTGTCAGTAGAGCGCACTTCGCCTTGTGTGCGGCGTGCCTTGACCTGCTCGAGCACCGTGTTAGAACACGAACCCTCTGCAAAGTCAGCACGGATCAACTGGCCATTTTTCACATCCAGGAACATGCTGTTGGCATCGCCCAAGTTGCGGTTGCTGGTGGCAGTCAAACGTGATCCGCGTGGCATGGTCAACATGTCAATAGTGATGACGTGCGACTTAGGCGACAGGCCGCAGTAGTTGTATTTGCCTTCACTGTCGGTAATAAAGTAAGTACCGTCTTCCATGTACATGCGCACGTTAGGCACGCCCAACTCTTCAGCATCTTGGATGTGGTTGTTATTGCAATCCACAAATACTTTACCGGCAACGCAACCGTCGTTGGTAAATACACCCGGGTCCACGATCACTTTGGCTTGCGCGATGTTAGAGCGCAAAGTACCTGTCGAGCGTGCCTGCGCACGGTTGATACCATCGCCCTGCATGGAGCCCACGGCCACGCGTACGCGGTAAGTCAGCTCGACCTCAGCACCCACTGGCAGACCCGCTCCGGGCACAGGGATGTTGTAGGTGACTACTGCGCCTGGTGCTCCGATGATATTGGCCGCAGCCAGCTGCACCGCAGGGGCACCTGCAGGCACTGACACGAAAGAGGTATCCGCTATCAGTTTAAAGCCGGCTGGCATGCTGTCGACTACTTTTAGCACTGTCAGCGGACTGCCACCTGCAGCATAACGAACACGTACTGTGTATTTCACGGTATCGCCTAACTCGGCCCTAGACTTGTTGGCCACCTTAGTGATAAACAACACAGGACGTACTCGCGCAACCAATGGGATGTGATTATTGACTACATCGCGACTATTCGGATTCAAATTGAAATCCAAGTAGTAGGTGGTCGGTTGACCATCTTGTGGTGCTGCCGAGTTCGGCACGATCAAGAACACATCATTTGGTGGACGCCCTGGGGGCGTCAGCGCGCCTGGCTGCGGCGGTATCGCTGGATCGGCCTGATACGCTGCTGGTGGAATAACCACTATACGGTATTGACAAGACGGCGCACTAGGGTTGAGCAAGAACTGGTAGAAGCCATCTGGTCCGACAGTCTGCGTTTGATTAGCTGCGCCACCAACCAGATGTAGTGCGGGATCAAAGGTTGGACAATTTACGCCCTCGAAGCGAACCTGTGCCCCCGGGATTGGCAGGCGTGTATCGGAGTCATAGACAACGCCCGATGGATCCACTGGCAGCGACTGCTGTGGAATAATATTGGGCGCACCAGTGACTGTGGCAGTAAGAGTCAGGTTGGTAATTTCTCCGCGAGCTATGCTAGCGCCAGAAATTGGATTACCTTGCTCCCCATCTACAGCGCCGCCAAATACGGCACCACCTGGAGCTATGAAGCGTACAGAATAGCCTCCGCCCGCTTCAAGGCCCGGAACTGAGTAGGCACCGTTGGCATCTGAAATCGCCGTGGCCACCAAAGTTGGTGTGCCACCACCAAACGGGGTTCGCAGCACCTGTACCGTCCAGCCCGGGAGAACAGGCTCATCCGCATCACGTTGACGATCATGGTCGTTATCGCGCCAGACTGTGCCAGCTACCCCTGCCACTCTAGGCACATCACCAAAGTTATAGTTTGGCGCGTCTGTGTTTGCAGGCAGCTGAATATTGGTAATACTGTTGTTATTAGAACCTCCCGTACCACCAGCCAAGGTGCCCGGGTTAGCACCGCCGTTACCAAATCCCGCAGGTTGCGACTCAGTGATGGTGTAAGTGCCTGTTCTAAGGTTGTCGAACACGTAGGTACCGCTGGCATTGGTGACCGCTGTGCGCGTTACTGTTGCGCCAGTTGAGTCAATACCCGCCAGTGTGATGGTAATACCCGCAGGCATGGTGGCTTCAGTTCCATCGCGTGTTTGACTTCCGTTGTCGTCACGGTAGACCAAGCCAGAAATGCTCGACAAGGTGTCAGCAAAATTAATCCCCGTCACATTCGTGTTGGCCACCGTGATAGGACGCAAATCAGGTGATGTGGGCGCTGACCCATAGCCACTAGGCTGCGTCTCTTGTACGAAATAGCTCCCTGGTGGCACCCTTGGGAACGTGTAATCACCATTGATATCTGTGGTGGTAGTTCCGGCCACACTGGTAGCAGGACAAGGCACAGTCGCCACACGGCACAGAGTCATAGTGACACCAGAGATCGGAGTATCTGTTGGTGAGTCTAAGTTGCCGTTGCGATTGCTATCAAAAAACACCTTTCCCTTAACATCAACACCTTCAATTTCACCGAAGTTAAAGTTACTACCAACAACTGGAGGCGCATTAGTGACTACTGAGGTTGGAGGCGTCCAACTAACACCGTCGATACGGCTGGGGCTTTGCACTGCAGTACCTACAGTAGTTGTACCCCCAGTGCCTGTAACTGCAAATGTACCAACTGTGGTGGTTCCATCTGACAACACATTAGGTGTTGGTGGCACGGTTGACTGATCTTCAACGATAAAGTATTGCTGGCCCGCAGGGGGTGCAGGTAAATCGTTGAACTGGTACAAGCCTGCTGCAGTGGTAGTGGCAGTAGACACCAAACTGCCAGCGGCGCAGTTGCTAGTAGTGCAAAGGCGAACCACCACGCCCGGCAACGCTACATCGGCTGGTGTCGGAGTTGCGTCAAATACGCCAGAGTAGTTGGTATCTTTATAAACCGTACCACTCAGGCGCGCACCAGTTTCGTAAAAGTTAATGTCAGCAACTGGAGTAGCTCCCACAATATTGACCGGTGGCGAGGTGTTGGACGAGCTCGAAGCGTAGCCAACAGGCTGAGTCTCAACTACATAGTAAGTGCCCGGCGTGACATTGTTAAATATGTAGGCCCCCGTAGCTGGCGTGGTCGCTGTCGTTTGCACCACATCAGCCGCAGGGCAAAGTGCACCATGCGCAGGCTGTGTACGGCACAGGGTAATCGTCGTGGTATTGCCTGGTATGCCGGTCTCACCCGTGGACAGCGCACCGTTATAATCTTTGTCCAAAATCACACGGCCGGAGACAGATGTCGAAGGTATTTCGCCAAAGTTGTAGTTCAAACCAGTCGCCGACGGTGTCGCCGAAGGAGTAGTAGATGGCGTCCAAGTGATACCTGACACCACACTGTTAGGCGAGTTAGCCGTACCCGGTGTGGCTACACCGCCAGGCGCTGCAGCCAGCGTCCCCACTGTAGTGCTTCCATTGCTCAAAGTCGTAGGCACTGAGGCTTGCGTTTCCTGAATGAAATACGTTTCTGTTGATAGCGGTGCTCTTAGGCTTGTGAAGGTATAAGTACCCCCTGTGCCGGTACTTGTTGTCGCCACTGGGTCGGCACAAGTAGGATCTGAACTACGGCATAGTTTGACAGGGATGCCCTGTAGGCCGGTATCACCAGTGTTCAAGGTGCCTGAGCCGTTATTGTCTTGGTAGACAGTACCGGATATAGACGCTGCAGTCTCCGCAAAATCTTGATTAACGATGGCCACACCCACCATGTTCACTGGCCGCGAATTAGGTGTGCTAGACCCGTAGCCTTGCGGTTGCACTTCTTGAATGAAGTAGTTGTTAGGCGGCACATTCGCAAAACCGTAGTTGCCAGTTATGTTGGTAGTGGTGGTTGCTTGAATGTCACTACTTGGACATGGCGTGGTCGCAACACGGCACAGCACAATGGTGACGGTTTGCAGTGGGCTATCTGAGCCATTGAATGCGGCATCAGGTACGCCCGCCTCCAAGAACACTCTGCCAGAAATACCAGCAGGTAAGACGACTGGAACTGCGTTTGGCACGCCCTTAGCTCCCGGTGTTGCTGGGGCAGACACAATAGCATCTGTAGGCACAATTACGCCAGCGGGGATACAAGCACCTGTTGATGGACAGTTCGGGTATCCTGTTGGATTCACGGCTGAGGTTGGCACCAAGGTACCTGTTGGACCACCGAGTTCACTGGCGCTTAGATTGGCCTGATTATTCAGGGTGCCCACAGCTGTGGCAGCTACCACAGCATTGATTTTGAATCGCAAAAACTCGCCTGGTGCTAGCGTTACTGTGCTGGCCAACAAGGTAGTGTTTCCTGCAGCGCCATTGAAAGCAGTATTCGGAATAGTCGGCTCTATGCCCGTGGGCACGCGTTCTGCGCTCAAAAGCGTCATGCTGGTGAACTGTGCGTCTCTGGTATCCGTCACCTGAACGCCAGTAGCAGGTGTGGTGCCGTCATTTTTATAAATAACAGTCCACTCTAAGACATCACCCTGTGTTGCAGGTGCGTCGGGGCGAGATACGTTACGAACATACTTGATAGCATTGATCGTAGGTGGTGGGGCCAGCTTGATAGGTGTTGGCAATGGGCGGTCCGCCGCCTGCGATGTTGGCAAGCTACCGCCGTCGCTAGAGCCGTCAAATGCTACCAAGGTCAGGCCAGGGCCACTTGGAGGAATAAACGTACCGGCCAAGATACCATTGGGCGTGGTAGCGCTAATCGCAGGATTAACAGACACTGAGCCGCCAGGGTTTGTGCCACCGTCAATAGAGCTTGCATACACTTGGTTAGCCTGAACGTTGGTGTTAACCACCGCACCGCCATAGTTCAATTCCACGGTGTAGGTAAACTCACACCCGGTGTCTACCGCCAACGCTGTATTGCCCGCGAAGAATCTCTGGTTTGCATCACCGTTGTAGGCGGCAAAGCTAGCGTTGCTTGGACAGGCACCGCCTGCAATAGCAGTTACAGCATGGCTCAACACCGTAATAGTTGGTTGAGGCGCGCCACCAACCGCTTGGTAAGCTTGCTTCAAATTGTCGATCATTTGCACGTTAGGTAAGCTCTCGCCAACCGTACCACGTGCGATTACTTTGACAACGTATGGTATGCGATACACACCCGCACCCACAGCAACGGCTGGGCCTGTGGTGGCCTTCACAGTCTCTAGCGTTTTCAAACGTGCTGGCGAACCAGAGCCTGAATCACCCTTACTGCCAAGCCCACCGGTATCAGTAGGTGCGCCAGGATCAGCTGGCGCAACGCCGTAAGGTCGCGTCACTGGATTGATGTTGGCGGACGTGTCCTTGTTGATCATGTTGGGGTTATCGCCCGACTTGGCACCTGTTGTGGGATCAAATGGAGGGCCATCATTTTGCGCGCTGGCCGTTGAACCGAAAATACGGTTTTCTGGCGGTGTGTTGGGTACGTTGCCAGCCGTGTAATCCACATCCACTTGGAAACTAACTACGCACTTCTCACCTGCTAGCAGTGTCAGACTGCTACCCGTAGCTCCTCCCAACATGTTGTAGTTGCGAGCATTGCTACCGGTATAGGCCTTACCGCCATCAAACGCATTATTCAAGTCGTTGGCAACGCATTTGTTAACACCGGATGCAGGCGTTGCCAAAACCAAATTGCTAACTGTGAAAACAGCTGGCGCTGGGAAGGTGAACTTCAAGTTTTCACTAAGTTGCACGTTGGTAGCTGGTGCTGTGCCCGTGTTAGTTGCATTAGCTGTGTAGAAAATACGGAACTTTTTACCAGACAAATCAGTTTGCACTGGATAGCTGGATGATTTGCGCACATCCAAAGCTTGTGGCCTGAACGAAACGGGTGTTGGGTCAGCTAAGTCGCCATTGGCAGCGCTCGGAGGTGTTGGGAATGCCGATGGGAATTGGCCGTTATTGGATGCTGGATCTGCAGGGCTTTGTGGACTGTCAGTAGACGCATCTTTTGAGCGCACATTAGCTGGGTACGTTGGCACAGCACCGGCGAAGGCAGTAGGCGCGCTCGTGCTACTGTCTGCCGTGTACGCAAACACTGTGTTAACTTGTGCCACCGAGGGTACCTGCGGAGGTGTCGGGTACTGAACAATGACTGCAAATTCAATTTCACACTTTTGTCCAGGTGCAAGATCAAAGTTACCGCTGAGCAAATTAGGCTGTGTACCCCCGTTGAAGGCAGTAGCCGACGGTGCGCATATCGGCGCACTTGGTGCAACCGCTAAAACATTAGCGCCAGCTACCTCAGCGCCCGTCAGAGCAGCTGGTGCTGTCTTTTGCACTTTCACAATTATGGCTGGCGCAGGAAAGGTGGTGGCCAAGTTATCAGCCGCCTGAACGAATGTCGCTGTAATTAGGTTATTGTTGCCAACCACCAAACGGTAAGGCACGATAAACGTTGATCCAGCGGAGCAATTACCTGTACTAGAGCCTGCTGCTTCGCATTCAGCCTGGCTTATTTCACGTGGTACGCCTACGCGCTTGCGTGTGTCGATTTTTTGCGGCAACACGGCAACAACTGCCGTGTCTTGGTTGCGTTTAGCCGCATCAGCTGGCGTGGGGCCTGGATTTTCATCGTTAATGCTATTGGTTATTACCGAGGTCAAGGTAACCGAGCCAGTAGCAGGTGCAGCAAATTGAACACTAAACGGGCCGCTGGCTGAGCCAGCAGGAAAAACGCCGCCCGTTTTGACTAAAGGCACCTCGCCCGTTGTAAGGTTATATGGGCCAGCTGTCCAACCCGCAGGAGGAGTGACCACGACGCCAGTCAAGTTGGGGTTTAGTTTGATGGTTGCCGTAGTATTCTCACCATCAACGTTGCTCACGTTATTAAACGTGACAGTACCGTTGACCACCGCGCCGGGCAGCACTGGGCCTGCAGGTAGCTGAGCACGGGTAGTCAAATCAGTTTGACGATGACCGAAGTTGTAGTTTGACGCGTTAGCACCAATTGGCAAAGTTACAGCCGAGAAGCCATTAGTGACTGGGCTACCGCCTGCGGTACCTGCCGCATTGTTCGGACCGTTTGCATAACCTGGTGGTTTGGTCTCTTGGATCCAATATTGACCGCTCGACAAATTCGGGAACGAGTAGTCTCCGGTTGCGTCGGTTTGTGTCGTTGCCGACTGGCCTGCCGGGCAAACGCCACCGTTAGTTGCCGGGTTAACTAAGCACAGAGTCACCGTAACGCCAGGCAAGCTTGGCTCGGGGTTGGCACCGGTATTGTTTTGCGTCGCACCGCCATCGCGGTCTACATACACGCGGCCCGAAATTTTAGCCAAGGCAACAATAACCGGCACGTCATTAGAGCGCAGGAACGAGAACTGTGTATCTGCTGTTCGGATACCAAATCGGTTGGTATACCGGTTGTTAATCGTATTACCAGCAGTTGGCGTGTCTAAACCAATCTCACCAATACCGTTACCGGCAATGACCATATTAGATACGCGGAAAGCTACAACTGCAGCCCAATTGGCGGGACATGTACCTGTTCCGAATTCTGCTGGCAAGCACCAGCCGTCGCT
>JANOSN010000500.1:0-2450 GCA_031415895.1 Polaromonas sp.
GAGCAGCATCAACTTGTGACCTAGCACCTTTACACGCACCAGTGAGTTTTTGCTCAGTTCTTTCTTTGCTTGTGTAGTTAATTTCTAGTGTGTGGCAAGTGTCATATTCAATCTTAATAATTTTTTGCACTAACGGCAACAACTTGCATGAGAGCACTTTAGATACAGGGTCCATCTTTTCCATATCCAAGTTAGTTGCAGTTTCAACCATGGCATATTTTGTGCCATCGAAATATTCTTCCACTCGTTTGGTGTTTAGCTTTAGTATCTCGGCATCTGGCGTTCGATCTGCTGCCGGGCTGTAGCCCCAGCCTTGGGCTTTTGCGATTTCTGTCCTTGACGCAATACAACGCTCTTGCAAATCACGCATGGCGGCGATAAATTTTTGTGGAAATTCAGGTTTAACTTCTCGCACGATAACTACTGATTGCTTTTGACTCGCTGCGCCATCGCTAGCGGCATTACTTGCCTCGGGTGAGCACGCGGTTAACATCAAAACACAAGATATCAAACCAAAAAAATTGGTATGAGGATTTGATTTAAAGAAATTTTTAGGGTTTGAACGCATAAAAATTAGTCTGCTAAATTTTTATTGGGCAAACGGAATCAAAGCTGGGTTTAAACCATTAACTCCGTATGCTAGGATTCGATTCGCAACAGATGGTGATTTGAGTCGGACTTGCCAATACGGACTGTATAAACTTGCATACTCTTGGTGTGCATCCGCACGAAACAAGTTACCTGCGGTAATATCGCGACTATTTCGGACGGGCCGACTAAAAAATATAGTGGCCTCAGATACAGCCCCAATTTGGTCCTTAGCAAAGCCAGCTTTCAGATCTGGTGAGCCTGTAGGCCCAGATAAAGGCTGTGAAACGAATCCTAGCGACTCGTTATTTTTAACATCTACTTTATTTTTTGCTATTGCCACTGCATAGGTAGCATTTTCTTGTTTAGGTTTTCCTGCACTGTCTCTTTCAACGTCATAGAGTTCTTTAACTCCACTCCAGGCACCGTTTGCATGATTTTTGCCGTATGCAAGTGCGCCAGCGCCACCCGATGTATTCATGATGTTGCCTTTGCTGCTGTTTTGATCAGCAGTAGCTCTGCCCCAACCTACCGGTACAGCTACAGTGCCCTTGCCCCATCTACAACCCGAAATACCGCCGGGAGGAACATTAAGTTTGTATTCCAATGTATCCTGTGCTTCCCAACGTTCGTAATTAACCAAACGAGTAGGTCCTAATTTTTCGGACCCAATTTTGAAGATGTAATTAATACATAAATCTGAGTTTCCGAAAAGCACTTTTAGAAAAGGTATATCTGAGCCAGGACGACTCTTAGAAAATTCATCTCTAGAAGCCAGTAGTAAATCGCCTGCGTTCTTACGTTTATCACTACTGGTACCGGGTATGCCAGACTTTGTATACCGCATCGTCAGCTTATTCCACTCAAGCTCGTTAGCAATAGCAAAGGCTGCGACATTAATTAATCTGGGTGCGACATCAATCCGCCCCCCTTGGGTAGCTACGTTATTAGCCAGAACCTTTTCAGCTGCTGATTTTGCTGCCAATGCCATTACTGGTGGTGTGAAAGCAGGTACTATTGTTAAGCTGTACCAGGTTTTATAAGTAAGCTCCCATAGTCGAATGACTGTAGGCACTGAGTTATCCAAACCATTCGCTACTGGAGTAACCACTTGATTTAGTATCTTCATACTAGTCTCTAAAATTCCAAAAGCAATTCCAACATAAGGGATGGCTTTCAAAGTGCCGAATAGCTTTGCATAATTATCCGTAGCTACAGAAAAATACGATGTCCAAGAATCTAAGCTCACTAGCTGTGCCACAAGTACTTCGTTAGCAATTACAGAACGATTAGTGTACGAAGCAAGATTCAATGCTCTAGCTTCCGTCAAAGCTCCTGAATATGCTGCAGCATCAGCAGCATTCACAATTTTTTGTTTTTCAGATGTAGCCTGCCCGACGCTGTATACGCCTGCGAACACCACCGCCATCGAGGCAGCAAACCCAAGAAACCAAACTAAAACTTGCCCAGCTTGAGTTCGCTTAGATGAATGCAATGTGTATTTCATTTGAAACCTATAGGGTCAATTTACTTTATTTTGACTAACTCAACACGTCGATTTTTTTCTTTACCTTCGTCCGTGCGGTTGTCAGCCACTGGTGATTCACTGCCAAAGCCTTTTGACTCAAGACGCTTTGCGTCGATGCCCCCAGATACCAAAGCTTGCACCACACTTTGAGCACGCCCTTGCGAAAGAGTTTTGTTGGATGGCGCGTTACCCACGTTGTCGGTGTGTCCCTCTACAGAAATCTTTAATGATGTATCTTTTTTTAATAAGGCAATTACTTCGTCAACTGCAGGCTTTGCTTCGGGCTTGACTGTCGTTTTGCTAGTATCAAAATTTATACGTAGAGTCGCATAGC
>JANOSN010000501.1:0-3782 GCA_031415895.1 Polaromonas sp.
CCACGGCGAGCTCAGCAAAACCTCAGCAAGTAGTGATCAAGTGCTCGGCAAATACGCAGACAAAGCATAAACTTCATAACGCATCAGTTCACTACCCCCACCTTAGTCAACCCCGCCTTCTGTGCCATCGCCAAAAACGCCGCTACATACGCATACGGCGTATCGGCTGAGGGCCGCAGGTGCAGCTCGGGTTGGTTAGGCAGAGCAGCAGCGGCGACAACTTTGGCGTTGAGCGTGGCAATGTCGGCCACTGCTTCATCACCCCAGCGCAAGTAGCCTGCGGCGTCCATCTGCAGTACCACAACATCGGGCACTACGGCAGATGTTTGCGCAGATGGCATGTCCAGGTTGACCGTGTTCAACTGCATCGGAATGGTGATGATCAGCATGACGATCAGCACCAGCATCACGTCGATCAGCGGCGTGGTGTTCATCTCAATCATGGGGCTAGGGTCTGACTCGCTAGCGCCTAGCTGGGGCGATAGGTGTTGGCTGTAAAGCTTCATGGTTTACCTCTGTCTACAGGCTCTTGTACAGGTTCGGTGATCAGCCCTACTTTGGCAAAGCCGTAGCCCTGCGCGGTGTCGATAATTTGGCCTACGTAGGCGTAGGGTGCGTTAGCGTCAGCGCGGATGTGCAGCTCGGGCTGTGGGTTGCGGCCGGCTACTTGGGCTATGTAACCAGACAAAGTTTGCAGGTCGGGTGCAAAGGTTTCGTTAAAGTAAAAATTGCCTGCACGGTCAATGCTGATGACCACATAGTCGCCACTGGTGTCGCGCTTTTGTGCGGTCTCAATGGGTAAATTCAAATTGACTGTGGCGCTGACCACGGGGATGGTGAGCAGAAAAATAATCAGCAACACCAGCATCACGTCGACCAATGGTGTGGTGTTGATCTCGGCCATCCAGCCGTCTTCGTCGTCTGTGCCATCGCTGGCGGAGTACATGGCCATGGTTTATGCCTTGGGTTCGTCGCTAGGTTTGGCATCTAGCGTTAAGGTGCTAGACAACAGCACCATATGCAACTTGGCTCCAAAACCGCGCACTGATTCGAGCGCAAGTTTGTTTTTACGCAGCAGCCAGTTGTAGCCAAACACTGCAGGCACGGCCACGGCCAGGCCAATGGCGGTCATGATGAGCGCCTCGCCCACAGGGCCTGCCACGCGGTCAATCGACGCTTGACCTGATGCACCGATTTTTACCAGCGCAGTGTAGATAGCCCACACGGTGCCAAACAAACCAACAAAGGGCGCGGTAGAACCAATGGTTGCCAACACCGACATGCCCGCTTGCATGCGGGTTTGTACTTTAGACAATGACTGCTCGATAGCACGGATGAGCCAAGTGTCATAGTCGATTCGGGGTTTTAGCGTGCCAAACTGGCGCACTGCTTCTTGCCCAGATTCGGCTATGTAGCGCATGGGGTTATCAATGGCCAGCTTGGTGACTTTGCTGGTGAACTGCGCGATGGGGTTAAAGCTGTTGTGCGCATCAACCGACTGGGCTTTGAGCTTGCGCAGCTCGATAAATTTGCTGACCATTACATACCAGCTGGCAATGGACATGATGGCCAGCAGCAGCAAGCAGCCTTTGGCCACCCAGTCGCCTTGCGACCAAATGGCGCCTAGGCCATAGGGGTTGGCCGCTTTGCTGGCGGCCTGCGCGGCAACCGCGCTGACTGTGCCAGCCGCCGCGCTGAGGGTGGCCGTGGCGGTGGACAATGTTTGGGCAGCAGCGGTGCTGATTAAGGATAGGGTCATAGCGGGTTACCTTTTACATTTATCTTCATACAGTTTTTGCAATGTGGTGAGTACACCAAATAGCCCCTGAAAGGTGCCTTTGGCTTTGTCGTTAGGTGGGCCTTTTAAGCAGTCAATATCGCCCGCAGCGTCTACGCTTTCGGCAAACGGGTCACGCGGCTTAGGGTTAAGCTGGGCGTTGGCCCGCTCGGCCAGGCTGCCACCCGGTGTGGCCAGAGGTGGCCGGTAAGGATAGTTAGGCTGCGTGCGCGGCAAATTCAGGTTAAGCGGTGGGCGCGCAGGGTTGGTGCCTGGCGGCCCAGCTAACGGCCCGCCTGCGCCTGTTGCACCTGGCACGCCGTTGGGGCTGCCGGTAGCAGCACCTGTGGCGGCACCGGTGGCTGCACCTGTAGCAGCACCCGTGCTGCCGCCAGATGGCGTGCCTGCTGTAGCACCCGGAGCACCTGGCGCACTAGGTAGTGGGCCAGGTGTGCCCCAGCCCGTGCTGGCCGCCGGTGCAGCGGGTGGTGTTACACGTGGTGCGACGCTGGCTGGGGCTGTGGCTGCTGACGGCGGCGCTGGCACTGCTGCTGGGGGTGGTGATGGCGTCGTGGCCACTGCGGGCGGTGCTGGTAAGGCAGGCACTGGACTCGGCCGAGGTGCTGGCGCTGGCGGCGCTGGCGGGGCTGGCACTGGTGTAGGTGCGGGAGCCGGTGTGGGTGCAGGAGCCGGTGTGGGTGCCGGGCTAGGCACTGGCGCGGGCGCTGGTGAAGGAACAGGTGCTGGCGCAGGTACTGGAGCCGGTACCGGCACCGGCGCGGGCGGCGGTGGTTCAGGCAATGGTGCTGGCGGTGGTGGTACGGGCACCGGTGGAGGTGGTGCCGGGGGCGGTGGAAC
Source organism: Polaromonas sp. (assembly GCA_031415895.1). Lineage (GTDB taxonomy): Bacteria > Pseudomonadota > Gammaproteobacteria > Burkholderiales > Burkholderiaceae_C > JAAFIP01. The sequence goes on from JANOSN010000501.1 coordinate 2,636, forward strand.
CGGTGGCTGCGGCGCTGGTGGCGGGGGCGCAGGCGGCGGCGGCACGGGTGGCGCAGGCAAAGGTACGGGCGCTGGCGCTGGGGTGGGAGCAGGCGTAGGTACAGGTGCGGGAGCTGGCGCTGGCGCAGGCGCTTCGGCCGCAGCGCGTTCTGACAAAGTTTCTTCTATCCGCTCAATGGGTTTAGGTGTTTCAGCAATCGGCTCTTCGCGCATGCGGATAGGGGTTTGCAACGGCTCAGCAGGGGCGCGCCGTGCGGCTGACCGGGCGCGGGCAGGTTTAACTGTGGCCACTTGTCGCGTCACTTCTAGCGGCGTGCTTTGCTGGGCCACCAGCGGCGGCAAGCTTTGTGCTGCAGCTGTTTGGCGGGCGCGGCGAGCGTTGATGCCGCGCTGCTGCTGGGCTATGGCTTGCGCGTTGGCAGCGCTGTTGTCAGTGGCATTGGCTGCATCGCTGCGAAATATCTGCACCACCATCGACCGCATGGCTTGTTGCAACGGCCAATACAAATTAGCTATCCACAGCAACACCACATGCACCAAAAGCACTAACGCCCACACCAGCGGGCGGCTGCGCTGGGGCGCAAGGTCATTGGCACGAAACAGGGGCTTGGTCACTTAAGTATGTTCTCACACCCCGTACAATCTAGGGTTTTCACGCATATTGTCCCACCGACCACGCGACGCTTGTAACCACCTGGCTACAAGTTATCGCCAAGATTCAAAGCGACCCGCCCAGTGACCGCCATTCAAGCCTCAGTTCTCACCACTTTTCTCGGGGGCCGTGCGCTCTCTGCCAGCAAAACCGCGCAACTGCTAGCCAACGCGCAGCAGATAGCACCACAAGTTAATGCCGTTACCACGCGCTGGGTGCACTGGGTGCAAACCGACACTGCCCCCATTGCTGACACCAATGCCAAGCTGCAAGCACTGTTGACCTACGGCGAACCTTCGGTAGCCGCAACCGGCGAGCTGATTGTGGTGATGCCGCGCTTGGGCACCGTGTCGCCATGGGCATCTAAAGCGACTGATATTGCACACAATTGTTTAAGTGATTGTGGCCTGCACATTCACAGAGTTGAGCGCGCCCTGCACTACATCTTCACTTTAAAAAACCCGTTGATAGGCAAAGCCGTTGTAAAGCCCGAAC
>JANOSN010000502.1:0-5811 GCA_031415895.1 Polaromonas sp.
TGCCGATTTTCATCGCCTGCTGATGCGTCGCCTTTTTGACGCCAAACGTGCCCGCGTGGCCCGAACAACGCTCGTGCGTGTGGACGCTGGTACCTGGCACCATTTTGAGCATTTCTTCGGTTTTTTTGCCAATGTTTTGCACCCGGCCATGGCAGGGGATTTGGTAGCTGATTTTGCCTAGGCTGACAGGGAATTCAGTTTTGATCAAACCGTCGCGTTTGCGCGCCATGAGGTATTCAAACGGGTCCCACATGGCTTCTTTCACCAACTGTACGTCCGCTTCTAGCGGGTACATCAACGGAATTTCTTGTTTGAACATCAGCGTGCATGATGGCACGGCACTCAGGATGGCGTAGCCGTCTTTGGCGTACTTCACCAGCACGGGGATGTTAGCCTCTTTGCTTGCGTTAACCGACTTTAAATCGCCCAGCTCCAGCTTGGGCATGCCGCAGCATTTTTCGGCGCTGACCAATTCATACGGAATGTCGTTATGGTCCAAAATTTTCAGCAAGTCGTGGCCGATGCCGGGCTCGTTGTAGTTGACGTAGCAGGTGCTGTAGATGGCGACTTTGCCGGGAGTTTTGGTGCCGTTGTTCACCACTGTAGCTTTGGCCTTGGGGGCAGATTTGCGGAATTTTTTGGTGGCTAGCGCGGGCAGCCAAGCATCTTTGTCAATGCCTAAAACGCTCTCCATAGCAGCGCGGGCGGGCTTGGTGTTGTTCACCGCGTTAGCCACTTGTACCACGATAGGGATGCCTGCAAACTGGCCGTGCACATCGGTGGAGGCCAAGAATTTTTCAGACGCTTTGACTTCGCCTTTTTCAAACTTAATCGCCTTTGCGCGCAGCATGGTGTGCGGGAAGTCCAGGTTAAATTCATGGGGCGGGGTGTAGGGGCACTTGGTCAGGTAGCACAGGTCGCACAAATAGCATTGGTCTACCACGGACCAATAATCTTTTTTGTCTACGCCGTCGACTTCCATGGTTTTGCTGTTGTCGACCAGGTCAAACAGCGTGGGGAATGATCCGCACAAACTCACACAACGGCGGCAGCCATGGCAAATATCAAAGATACGCTCCATCTCATGCAAGGTAGCTTCTTCGTTGTAATAGTCCGGCCCTTTCCAGTCAATCGGGTGCCGGGTAGGAGCTTCTAAATTGCCTTCGCGTGCCATAACTTTGTCTCTGAGGTTGTTTATTTACGGGGGAAATTCGGGAACAGAATTGCCGGACGCGAAAAACGCGAAGGTTTCGCGAAGGACGCTAAAGGAATACCAAAATTAATAAAATTCACTGTCTAAAACTGTGTGACCAAACCCTTGGCCGTAGCTTGAACGGGTCAATGGTGAATTTCAAACTTTGGTATTTTCCTTGTATCTTCTTTAGCGCCCTTCGCGAAACCTTCGCGCCCTTCGCGTCCAGAAATTCTGTATTTAAGTCTTCAAAGACCTAAATATTAATCCACCAACTCAGTCAAAGCCTTGGCGTAGCGGTTAGCGTGTGAACGCTCTGCTTTGGCCAAAGTTTCGAACCAGTCAGCTACTTCGTCATGACCTTCGTCACGAGCGGTTTTGGCCATGCCTGGGTACATGTCGGTGTACTCATGGGTTTCGCCTGCAACAGCAGATGCCAGGTTTTGACGGGTTGCGCCAAAAGGCATGCCAGTGGCTGGGTCGCCGCACTGCTCTAGCCACTCTAGGTGACCGTGCGCGTGGCCGGTTTCGCCTTCGGCGGTGGAGCGAAACAACGCTGCCACGTCTGGCTGGCCTTCGACGTCGGCCTTGTTTGCGAAATATAAATAACGGCGGTTAGCCTGTGACTCGCCGGCGAAGGCGGCTTTCAAGTTGTCTTCCGTCTTAGAGCCTTTTAGTGCTGCCATGATGGTTTCTCCTAGGGGGTTAATGAAGTAAAGGTGATCACCTTGAGGTTTCAAGGAATATGTACTTTAGCTGCATTAGCGCAAGCTCTTAATTGTTCGCTTCAATACCCATGATTGTGTTTGGCTATTACCCCAGCATTATTGATAGTCATTCTCATTTGCACCCAATGATCCCTAAAAACTAGATGGTTTAATTTCTACTATTTAGTATTTCGAGGTGCTGACGAATTAAAATGCAAATTGATAAGTTACCAATATCGGTTAAACAATCAAAACTAAGCCAATCAGGACACTATTCCATGACCAGCCGCCGCCAATTCATTATTCAAATTTCTACTGTCAGCGCAGCTGCAGGCACCGCCCAGTTAGTCAATGCAGCTGGTGCACCTATGGTAGCTGCAGACGACGCCACAGCCAAAGCGCTGGGCTACTTTGCAGATGCCACCAAAACCGACAAAGTAAAGTACCCCAAATATGCCGCTGGTCAAGTGTGCACCAACTGTTCTTTGTACCAAGCCAAGGCCACTGACGCTGCTGGCAGTTGCCCGTTGTTTGCAGGCAAGCAAGTAGCCGGTAAAGGCTGGTGCTCTGCTTGGGTGAAAAAGGCGTAATTGCCCCCATGGGCGAAGCTGTTAATTGCCGCAACTTAGTATTGATTCTGGGCGACCAGCTCGATGCTGATTCGGCAGCTCTAGACGACATTGACGCTGCGCAAGACGTGGTGTTGATGGTGGAAGCTATGGATGAGTCGCGCCACGTGTGGTCGCACAAAATCCGCACTACGCTGTTTTTGTCGGCCATGCGGCACCATGCCGCCAGCTTGCGTGCACGCGGTCTGCAGGTGGATTACCGCGCACTAGACACGCATGGCGACGCTACGCTGGCCGATGGCTTGCTAGCAGCCATCCAAACCCACAGTCCACAGGCCGTTATAGGTGTAGAGCCGGGCGATCTGCGGGTGCGTGGTCAGCTAGATAATGCTATTAATTCAATAGCTAATCAAGCAATAAATACTAGGACTACTGGCATAAAAGGCTCTCAAAACACGTCTTTACCTGTCCCAAAGCACATCACATGGTGTGAAGACCGTCACTTTTTGTGCACCCTGCCCCAATTTCGCAAGTGGGCGGGCACGTCTAAAAGCCTGCGCATGGAGTTTTTCTATCGCCAAATGCGCCAGCAATACAAAGTGTTGATGGACGGCAAAGAGCCTGCCGGTGGCCAATGGAATTTTGATGCCGATAACCGCAAAAGCTTTGGCAAAGCCGGGCCGCAAGACGTGCCTAAGCCGCTGGTGTTTAAGCCTGACCAGATCACCCAAGACGTGATCAAGCTAGTCAACACCCACTTTGCAGACCACCCAGGCCATTTGGACAAGTTCAACTGGCCCACCACCCGCGCTGATGCTCTAAGAGCGCTTAAAGATTTCATAGACCACCGCCTGCCGCAGTTTGGCCCACATGAAGATGCAATGTGGACAAACCTTGAGTTTGGCTGGCATTCGCTGCTGAGCAGCTCGCTGAACCTTAAGTTGATCAGCCCGCTAGAAGTAGTGCAAGCTGCAGAGCAAGCTTATCGAGATAAAAGCTTAGATTTAGCCAGTGTGGAAGGCTTTATTCGCCAAGTGCTAGGCTGGCGTGAGTTTATGCGCGGCGTGTATTACCTGGACATGCCGGGGCTGAAAACTGCCAACCATTACGACCACCAAAACGCTTTGCCCAAGTGGTATTGGACTGCAGATACCAAGATGAACTGCATGAAAAACTGCATCCAGCAGACGCTAGACAACGGCTATTCACACCACATTCAGCGACTGATGGTCACCGGCATGTTTGGCGTAACTGCGCAGATCAAACCTCAGGCGATGTGCGACTGGTATCTAGCTGTTTATGTAGACGCGGTGGAATGGGTAGAGCTGCCCAACGTCGCTGGCATGGCCCTGTTTGCCAACGGCGGGCGCTTTACCAGCAAGCCCTACATTGCCAGCGGCGCATACGTTAAGCGCATGAGCAACTACTGCAAGGGCTGCGCCTACGAGCCTGAGACGCGCGTAGGCGATTCGGCCTGCCCCATGACCACACTGTATTGGAATTTTCTAGACACCCACGAGGCCAGCTTTGCCAGCAACCCGCGCACGGCGCTGATGGTGAAGAATTTGCAGCGTATGACGGCGGATGAGCGAGTGCAACTGCGCGAGACGGCGGTGCGGATGCTAGGCGATTTGGATGTTTTGTGATTTTAAGGTGCTACTAATTTTGTAGCTGCTTGAGTAGCAAATATTTGGACTACGGGCATATTTCGTTGGTGAATCGTGATTTTTGGAGCATTTACTGGGACACGATCTGCTGTGGCAGGCTGGGGCTATGGCGTGAAGATCACAGCGATATGTTCCGCCGCACGACCAAGCTAAACAACGACACCAAGCATTGCCAAAGGGAAGCTAAGCAGTCCATAAACCATTACAAAACCAAAAGAATGTCCCAATCGCCGCCCGAAAGACACTTTTGCAATAAAAAACAGCCCTCATAAGCCCCCAAGTTACAGATTGATGCTGCATTGCAATAGAATTTGAAGGTTTAGCGAAATAGGCAAGTTACCAAGCGATTACCAAGTTGGTAGCCACCCCAAAATACAGAAAGCCAAAGTATGTCAACTGACGCGACCAGCACCGCCAAAAAACGGCCCGAGTTCCGCAATATCAATGCATTTACCGACCTCACCACCTACCGCCTTCCACTGGCAGGCTTTGTGTCCATCTTGCACCGCATCAGCGGTGCCATTATGTTTTTGCTGATGCCTTTTATTATTTGGATGTTTGACACCTCGTTGTCATCTGAAATTTCGTTCAGCAAATTCAAAGCTGCTTTTAACGGCGGCATGCTGGGCTTGCCCGGTTTTATTTGGAAGCTGGTGGCCCTGGCGCTGATCTGGGCGTTTTTGCACCATCTGATTGCAGGCTTGCGCCATTTGTACATGGACATTAACCATGCCGTGACCAAAGAGTTTGGCAAAACCTCAGCCATTGTGACCTTAGTTGTCAGCGTAGGCTTAACTTTGGTCCTCGGCGCAAAGCTGTTTGGCCTGTACTAAATCTTATAAGCGAGTAAACAAAATGGCAGTGAATTACGGCTCCAAGCGCTCAGTGGTAGGCGCGCACTATGGTTTAAAAGACTGGCTGGCACAGCGCGTGACAGCAGCACTGATGGCAATTTTCACCTTGCTGGTGATTGCCCAAGTTGGCTTAGTTAAAGGCCCGATTGGGTACGAATCTTGGGCGCGCATTTTCGCGTCACAGTGGATGAAGGTTCTTACCTTTGTCATCATCGTTGCATTGCTCTATCACGTGTGGGTGGGCATGCGCGATATTTGGATGGATTACATCAAGCCCGTTGCCCTGCGTTTATCGCTGCAAGTTGTCACCATTGTTTATCTCGTGGGGTGCGCGGGATGGGCCATTCAAGTCTTGTGGAGAATTTAAAAAATGGCAGCTATATCTAAACGCAAATTTGACGTCGTTATCGTAGGCGCAGGCGGCTCGGGCATGCGTGCCTCGTTGCAGCTGGCGCGCGCGGGCCTGAACGTGGCGGTGCTCACCAAAGTGTTTCCTACCCGTAGCCACACCGTGGCAGCGCAGGGCGGCATTGGTGCATCACTGGGCAACATGAACGAAGACAATTGGCACTACCACTTTTATGACACTGTCAAAGGCAGTGACTGGTTAGGCGACCAAGACGCGATTGAGTTTATGTGCCGCGAAGCCCCCAAGGTGGTGTATGACCTAGAGCACATGGGTATGCCGTTTGACCGCAACCCAGATGGCACCATTTACCAGCGCCCGTTTGGCGGCCACACTGCAAACTACGGCGAAAAGCCTGTTGAGCGCGCCTGCGCAGCGGCTGACCGCACTGGCCACGCCATGCTGCACACCCTGTA
>JANOSN010000503.1:0-2832 GCA_031415895.1 Polaromonas sp.
GTGTAATGGGCGACACGTTCAGGTCGCGTGCCATGGACGCGAGGGACAGCGGCGAGCCGACGCGTTGGCGCAGCATGTCAGTAAACAGCCGCATCGCGGTCAGCTCGTACAGGCGGGAAAATTCGAGCACGTCGTTGCGGATCAGGCCGTCAAAATATTGCCTGCGCCAGCGTTGGGCCTCCTCAACGTTATCAGCCAAGCATGGCTCTGGGAAGCCACCACGTTCTAGCAAATGGGTGAGCGCTACTTCAGGCTCGGCATGGGTTTGCTCGCACCATTCGCGCACCGAGAAGGGGTGCAAACGCCATGCAAAAAAGCGGCCCGCCAGTGATTCCCCCGCTTGCCTGAAGGTATCTAGCCGCGCACTGCCCGTCACCAGCAGTTGCTGCGCTGTAGGTTTGCCGTCGTATACGCCTTTGAGCCAAGACTTCCAGTCGGGCATTTTGTGAATCTCGTCCAGCACCAGCAGCTTGGCCTGGGCGCTCCAGGCCGCGCGCGAGATGACGGCACGGTCATCAGCCACGTCGTAGTTCAGGTACTGGCCCTGAGCTGCCTTGAGCAGCATGTGGCTGAGCGTAGTTTTACCCACTTGGCGCGGGCCGGTGACAAACACCATTTTTTTGGCGAGGTCACTCTTTACATGGTTATCGATATAGCGTTTCATGCGACTATTTTATATTAAAATATATTAAAGTCGCGACTATTTGATATTTACAGCATTAGTAGTCGTAAAATTTCCCATAAACCCTTTGTAAGTCTTTTAAAAACTCCAGCAGCAGCCCCGTCACTCGCCCCGGCTGTTCTCGCTACAGCGCGCGTGCCGCAGTAGGCTTGGTAGTGTTCGCGCAGGCGGGGTAACGCCGCCAATGACACCTACGGCGATATGTGCGATATGGGGATGTAATCTTCGAATTTGCCAGGTGCAAACTTATAGCTTTTAGGATCTGACGATCAACGTAAATAACTACGGTCTCAGAACACCTAGCCCAGTAAAATGCTATGCGAATTGCTATCCAATGCTACCCCCCATGACCGATAAAACCGAAATCGCAAAGTTTTTAAAACAATCCTTCCCACAAAGCAAATGCACCGTTGAGGACGTAGGCCCCATGTCGGCCACAGTACGGCACACGGTAGGCATAGACGAGCTGCGGCCGGGTGGCACAGTGTCGGGCCCAGTGCTGATGGCTACGGCCGATGTGGCGCTGTATGTGGCTATTTTGGGCCAAATCGGCATTGTGCCGCTCACGGTCACCACCAGCTTGAACATCAACTTTTTACGCAAGCCAGCGGCTGACTGCGACATCATTGCGCACTGCAAGCTGATCAAGCTGGGCAAGACGCTGGCGGTGGGCGAGGTGTCGTTGTACTCTGAGGGTAAGCCTGATTTGGTGGCGCATGTGACGGGTACCTACGCTATTCCACCTGCGCGCCATGCCACAATCTAGCACTTTTTAAGGACTATCAGTCATGGGCGCGCAGTGGAAAGCAAAAGGCAAAGAATTAGCAGCCAACGCTAGGGGCAAGTTATTTGGCCGCTTGGCCAAAGACATCATGGTGGCCGCGCGTAACGGGGCAGACCCAGCGTCTAACTCCAAATTGCGCTTGGTGGTAGAGCAGGCGCGCAAAGTGTCGATGCCCAAAGAGACGCTGGAGCGGGCAATTAAAAAAGGCGCTGGCTTAACCGGCGAAGTGATTAACTTTGAACGCGTGATCTACGAAGGCTTTGCGCCGCACCAAGTAGCCGTGATGGTGGAATGTCTAACCGATAACGTCAACCGCACTGCCCCTGAGATGCGCGTGCTGTTTCGCAAAGGGCAGCTGGGTACCAGCGGCTCTGTCAGCTGGGATTTTGACCACGTGGGCATGATAGAGGCCGAGCCTGCAGCGGGCAGCACCACAGACGCAGAAACCGCTGCCATCGAAGCCGGTGCGCAAGATTGCGAAGCGGGTGAAGACGCAGGCACCACGCTGTTTATCACCGATGCTGCCGACCTCGACCTGGTCAGCCGCGCCTTGCCTGCGCAAGGCTTTAGCGTGCTGTCAGCCAAGCTGGGCTATAAGCCTAAAAACCCTGTAGACCCCGCTAACCTGAGCGCGGCGCAACTGGAAGAGGTGGAGGCATTTCTAGCTGCCATTGATGGCAACGACGATGTGCAAAACGTGTATGTGGGGCTGGCAGGTTAAACGTTCACTAGCCATTGGATAGCCATCAAAAACTATCAATTTAATAGCTACCTAAGCAATAAATACTTGGACTACAGGCCGATTTGATGCCTAAATCGGCCTGCTAGAGCTTATGCAGCAAGCGGTTCGCCGTATTTGTTAGCTTCTGGTTGTGTAGGCTGCACAAACCAGTAAATCACCAAGATCCAGCCCAGCACGGGGATGATGCCCACCAGCTGCAACCAACCGGACTTGCCAATGTCATGCAAGCGACGTGAGCCCACAGCAATAGTTGGCAAAAACACCAACAGCGACACGATGCCGCCCAAAGTAGTGTGCAAAGTGTTGGCAATAATGCTGACAACGATTTGCGCCAAAATAAACCACCAAAACTCCGAGCGTGAGGCCCGGCCGTCAAAGCCCACATATTTTTGCAGGCAGGACGTGACGGCTTGTTGAAAATTCATAAAGGCTCCTCGTTGGGTTAAAGTATTTTTAGTGACATGCTTTCGCGCCACCATCATAGCCGCGCATGTGCCTAATGGAACCCCGCTACCTTAGCGCACTGCAACATGGTTTTAATATGACAGTCATATTTCAGTGGTAACGTAATCTTTGTTACTTATTTTTGATTGTTTTATTGTTTGTTTTACCCGGAGTTTTCCA
>JANOSN010000504.1:0-1174 GCA_031415895.1 Polaromonas sp.
CCTGATTGCATTGAGGTTTGCAGTTTTTCAACCACGTCGCCCTCTTGAATCAAATCATGCTTGACTTTGATGCCAGTGATTTCTTCGAAAGCTTTGGCCATGACCTTGCTTTCGTACTCGTGCGTAGTGATGGTCTCTGACACCACGGCGATTTCAGTAACGCCTTTGCCTTTTAGCTTGCCAGCAGCTTCAGCAAACCATTTAAGTTCTGCCCCTTGCTGTTCTTTGCTTAAAGTAGACGGTTGAAATTCTTCAATCCACTTGGTGGCTGCGGCCGATCCGCCACCACCCGCAGGTGCGGCAGCAGGTGCAGCCGCCGGTGCAGGTGCAGCAGGAGCCGCCGGTTCTTCTTTTTTTCCGCAAGCTGCAATAGCCAACACAACGGCTGCAGTCAGCGCGGTATAGCGCAGTGTCTTCATTGTTCATCTCCTCAGATCGCCTCCCCAATTGCAAGTGGGTGACCGCGGCCCTGGGGAAGCGATGGGCCGGATTACCTTGGAAACTTTTTTATCCTCGTCGCATAATGAATACCAGCGCCAGCATGGACAACACAAAACTGATCCAAATCGATGGCTCATTGGCCAGTGCAAACCAAGTCATTAGCTTGCCACTGATACCGATAAATGCCAAGTTGATATAGGCAGCGCTTAACAAACCAATAAACAAGCGGTCACCGCGCGTGGTCTCCAGTGGCAAAAAACCTTTACGCAGTGTGGTGGGCGATTTGCGTTCCCACACTGCCATGGCAATCAGCATCAACACAATACAAGTAAAGAAAACCGCTACAGGGGTTGTCCAAGCCATCCATCTAAACATGTGTTGCTCCAGTCTATTTTTATGTGTGCTACACGCGACCCATCGCAAAACCTTTGGCGATGTAGTTGCGAACAAACCAAATCACAATGGCACCGGGCACGATGGTGAGCACGCCCGCTGCAGCCAGGGTAGCCCAGTCCATGCCCGAGGCTGACACGGTGCGCGTCATGGTGGCCACAATCGGCTTGGCATTCACACTGGTTAAAGTGCGCGCTAGCAGTAGCTCAACCCAGCTGAACATGAAGCAGAAGAACGCTGCCACACCCACGCCCGCTTTGATCAACGGTAAAAATATGGTGACAAAAAACCTAGGGAATGAATAGCCGTCAATATAGGCTGTTTCGTCAATCTCGCGTGG
>JANOSN010000505.1:0-2036 GCA_031415895.1 Polaromonas sp.
GACCGGTATTTCACCCCCGCCATGCAGCGCGTTTTGGGCGACTACGCGGCCACCCGGATACGTAGCCGCTGGTAGTTTGAGCCTTGTTACTTGCGCACACCCGTTAGCACTACCTCCACGCGGCGGTTAGGCAGCAAGCACTCTTGTAACTCGGCGTTAGAGCGGAACTTGGCTTTGGTACAAGCTTCGATTTGTGTGGTGTCGGCTTTGAAGCTCGTAGTAATCAAGTTAGCAGGTACGCCAGCATTGACCATGTAATCCTTAATGGTGTTCACGCGGTCTTGCGATAGCTGTACGTTGTAGTTAGCATTGCCCGTGCTGTTTAAGCGGTCAGCATGGCCAATCAGAGCAATGCTGTTAACAGTGATAGCGCCACCTTTGACCTGCCCAATCAGAGTGTCAAGCTGGTCTTTGGTGTATGAACGCACATTAGCCATGTCGCGCTTATCAAAGTTAAACAGCACGTTGGCTGCAGCACTCACGGGCGTTGCAGGTGCAGCTACGGGTGGGGCCACTGGCACCACAGCCAGGGCCGGTGCAGCGCGAGCTACTACAGGTGCTGGAATGCAAGCCTGGGCCGCCTTTTGCGCATCACCAATCAGGTCTTCAGCAATTTGCACATACGGTTTTGCATGACGCCACTGCTGCTGGTTAAATTCATTACCCGCATGCACCAGCTCCACTTCCGCGCAAGCAGTTTTTTGTTCTGCACAGGCAAAACCTGGATGGCCTTTGAGTTTGGCAGCCGCGTCCCACAGGTCTTGACGCAACTTGGAGGCATCGTTTACCAATGGGGTTTGCATCGCTGGGTTAGCGGGTGCACTGACAGCGCCGCCTTTGCCCAAGTACTCGGTGATTTTGAAAGACTCTTCAAACGCTAGGCGCGGAAAGTTGCTGCGGTCGTTGCGGCTGTATTCATGCAAGCTCACGTCCAGCCAGCACTGCGCCTTGGCTAAGCTGTAGCTGGCCACACGGTGTTTACCGGTGTCGTTCAGTGACTTGATACGGCCTTGCTCAGTCTCGTAGCTAGCATAGTCAGAGTGGATCGCGCCATCAGTAATCGATTGCTTGGCCGCAGGGGTGGTCGAGCTGTTGGACTGCTGACCCGCTGTACTAGAGCAGCCAGCAAGCACCAACGCTGAGAGTGCAAAGGCTACGGCTGGTAATGCATTTGAACGAGCGGCTGGAGTAGCTTGTAGTTTCATAAGAAGCCTCTAAGATAAATGTGTGTTGCTGTGATTAACGGTCAAGTATTAACGGTCGAGGGCGCGGTTGACGTTGGTGTCTTTGCCTTGGAACAAAGTGCCATCAAACTTAAAGCGCAAGCGCAGGTACACGCCCCGGTTGGTGTAGTCTGAACCGGTCAGGTCTTTGTCGCTAAAGCCCATCCAGTTCACACCAGCTGATAGCCACAAGTTTTGACGGACTAGGTAGCCCACCTCGGCACCTTGGGCCCATTGCTTGGCCGAACCTTGCGGGCTGTACATATAGCTGGTCATCAAGCCAATGTCCCAGTTCTCGGTAATGTCGTACGTTACGCGTCCACCCACGAGCCAAGCGGTGTAGCCTTGTGAGGCTGCAGGCAAGGTTTTGTCCACGGTGTTCTTTAGCGCAAAGCGGCCGTTAAACCACCATGGGCGGCTTGGATGGTAGTCACCGTGCAAGCTGATGATGTGCGAGCGGTAGTTATCACCATTGGTGCTCACACCTGCTGAGGTAGTTTTGTCAGCCACGGTTTTGTACTCGTAGCGTGCCAAAGCATTCCAGCGGTTATGGTCCACAGGGCGCCATGCTGCACCGATCTGGAAACGATCTTCCAGCTTGGTACCGCCATCATTATTATTTTGGTACAGCAAATAGTTGCGCGCCAGCATGGTCCAGTCACGGTCAATCTTGCGCGCTACGCTCAATGTGCTGAGGTATTGGTCTTGTGTGTCTTTGACCGCAGTGGCTTTGTCATCAAACACACGGCGGAACTCTAAGCGGCCACTGAACTTCCACAGCTGGCTCACGCTGTAGTCTAAGCCGCCGTTGAT
>JANOSN010000506.1:0-3508 GCA_031415895.1 Polaromonas sp.
CCTGCTCGCTTGCAATTGCAAGGCATCACCAAAGCCTACCCTGCCGTGGTGGCCAACGATGGCGTGTCGCTAACAGTGCAAGCGGGCCAGATACATGCTGTGCTGGGCGAGAACGGCGCTGGTAAATCCACGCTGATGAAAATTATCTACGGCGCAGTGCAGCCTGATGCGGGCAGCATCACCTTTGATGGCCAAGCGGTGACGATTAAAAACCCGGTTGACGCGCGTGCGCTGGGCATTGCCATGGTGTTTCAGCACTTTAGTTTGTTTGAGACCATCAGCGTGGCCGAGAACGTGTGGCTGGGTTTGGACAAGTCGCTGTCGCTGGCTGAGGTGCAGCAAAAGATCACCGCCAAAGCCGCGCAATATGGCCTAGATATTGACCCTGCCCGCCCCGTGCACACGCTGAGCGTGGGCGAACGCCAGCGGGTGGAGATAGTGCGGGCGCTGCTGACCGAGCCGCGTGTGCTGATTTTGGACGAGCCCACCTCGGTGCTAACGCCGCAGGCGGTAGAGAAATTGTTTGAAACGTTGCGCCTGTTGGCGGCGCAGGGCTGTAGCATTTTGTACATTAGCCATAAATTGCACGAAATTCGCGCGCTTTGCACTGCGTGTACCGTGCTGCGCGGCGGCAAAGTGACTGGTGTGTGCGACCCGCGCAACGAGAGTAATGCATCGCTATCTAAGCTGATGATTGGCAACGAGCCACCCGCACTGGTGCACCGCGCCGCCACGGCAGGTGACGCAGTGCTGAGCGTGAACAGTCTAAGCCTGCTACGCGCTGATGAGTTTGGTATTGACCTAGATGGCATTAGCCTGACAGTGCGTAGCGGCGAGGTGCTGGGCATCGCTGGCGTGTCGGGTAACGGGCAAAAAGAATTGTTGTATGCGCTGAGCGGTGAAGACACGCGCGCCGCGCAAGGCAGCGTGCGCATAAGCGCGCAAGACGTAAGCCGCGCCGCACCCCAGCAGCGCCGCGCTATGGGCCTGCACTTTGTGCCCGAAGAGCGCTTGGGCCGTGGCGCTGTGCCCAGCATGAGCCTAGCGCACAACCTGCTACTAACGCGCGACCAAGCGGTGGGCAAGAGTGGCTGGATCGATGTGAAAGCATTGCGCGCGCAAGCCGCCAAGATTATTCAGCGCTTTAACGTGAAAGCCGCTGGGCCTAACGCACCTGCGCGCAGCTTGTCGGGCGGCAATTTGCAAAAATTTATTGTCGGCCGCGAGATTGAAGCTGCACCTAAGCTGCTGATTATTTCGCAGCCCACCTGGGGCGTAGACGTAGGCGCAGCCGCACAAATACGCGCCGAGATACTGGCCCTGCGCGACGCAGGCTGCGCAGTGCTGGTGGTGAGCGAGGAGCTGGACGAGCTGTTTGAAATAGCCGACCGCCTGCAAGTTATGGCCAAGGGCCGCATTTCACCTTCAGTGGAGATTAAAGACGCTACTGTGGCGCAGATTGGCGAATGGATGAGCGGGCTGTGGGATATAAATTCCGTTCACCCTGAGCTTGTCGAAGGGTTCGCGGGCACTTCGACAACCTCAGTGCAAATGCAGGTGCAAGCAGTGCGAACGGGCGCGATAGGAGCTCTTGATGCTTAATCCGCGCATCCAACTCATCCCCCGCGCTGAGGCCTCGCGCTTTTGGACATTGGCCTCACCGCTGCTGGCATTGGGCATCACCGTCATCATCGGCATCATCTTGTTTGCCGCCTTGGGTAAAGACCCGGTGCGCGGCTTGCAAGTATTTTTCTGGGAGCCCATCAAGTCTAGCTACGCACTGGGCGAGCTGATGGTCAAAGCTACGCCGCTGCTCATCATCGCACTAGGCCTGGCCGTGTGTTTTAGGTCTAACGTGTGGAACATTGGCGCAGAGGGTCAGTTTGTCATGGGTGCGGTGTTTGCAGGCGGCGTAGCGCTGTTGGCCGACAAGGACACGGGGCGCTGGATTGTGGTGGCTGTCATGCTGGCAGGCGTGCTGGGCGGCATGGTGTGGGCGGGCATTACGGCGCTGCTGCGCGATAAATTTAACGCGAACGAAATTTTGGTCAGCCTGATGCTGGTGTATGTGGCCGATATGGTGCTGAGCTACATGGTGTTTGGCCCGTGGAAAGACCCACAAGGCTACAACTTTCCGCAGAGCAAAACCTTTGAAGCTGTCACCAAAATTCCTAAAATCATGGACGGCTCGCGCATGACCATTGGCCTGCTGCTGGGCCTAGTGGGCGCTGCGGGGCTGTGGGTATTTTTGTTTCGCACCCGCGCAGGCTTTGCGCAGCTGGTGGGCGGGCTGGCGCCAGCGGCTGCGCGCTACGCAGGCTTTAGCAGCCGCCGCGCGCTGTGGACGGCGCTGCTGGTCTCTGGCGGCGCAGCCGGGCTAGCGGGCGCGCTAGAAGTGGCCGGGCCGATTGGCCAGTTGACGCCTTATGTGCCCGCAGGCTACGGTTTTGCTGCCATCATCGTGGCCTTTGTCGGGCGGCTGCACCCGGTGGGCATTATCTTTTCAGCTATTTTGATGAGCATGTTTTATATTGGCGGCGAGCTAGCGCAGTCACGCCTTGGGTTGCCCAAATCGCTCACGGGTGTGTTCCAAGGGCTGTTGTTGTTCAGCTTATTGGCCTGCGACACGTTGATAGCCTATAAAGTAAGATTTTTCCAACGAAATATGCCTGTAGTCCAAGTATTTACTACTCAGGCAGCTATAAAAAACATAGTAAACACCACTAGCAAGGAAGGTGCTTAATGGAGCAATATGCCCTGCTACTAGCCGCCACACTCAACGCAGGCACCGTGCTGGCCATTGCAGCCATGGGCCTGCTGATTAACGAAAAAGCAGGCATCGTTAACCTGGGTGCCGAGGGCCTCATGCTGTGCGCCGCTGTAGCAGGTTTTGCCGCCGTGGTGCACACTGGCAACGACTGGCTTGGCTTTGCTGCAGGCATGCTTGCGGGCGCGCTGCTGGCCTCTATCTTTGGCGTGCTGGTGATTTGGCTGAACACTAACCAGTACGCTACGGGCCTGGCGCTCAGCTTGTTTGGCGTGGGCTTTTCAGCTTTTGCAGGCATTAAGTATGTGCAAGAAAAGCTGCCCGAGCGCCCCCAGTTCGCTATACCTTATCTGTCTGATATTCCCTTGTTAGGCAGCGCCTTGTTTAAACAGCACCCCATGGTGTATGCCGCTATGGCGCTGGCAGGCGCGCTGGTTTGGTTTTTGTACCGCACACGCACCGGCTTGGTGCTGCGCAGCGTAGGCGAAAGCCCTGACGCCGCCCACGCGCTGGGCTACCCGGTGCGGCGCATTCGCCTAGCGGCTGTCGTGGCGGGCGGTGCACTGTGTGGGCTGGCCGGGGCCTACCTGTCGGTCATCTACACACCGCTGTGGGTCGAGGGCATGGTGGCAGGCAAGGGCTGGATAGCTTTAGCCCTTACCACCTTCGCCACCTGGCGTCCGGCACGCGTATTGCTTGGTGCTTACTTATTTGGTGGCGTGACGATGATCCAGTTTCACC
>JANOSN010000507.1:0-5369 GCA_031415895.1 Polaromonas sp.
ATGGCGTTTGTTGAGCAGTCGCGCGAAAACCTAGAAGGTGACAAAACCGTGTGGGAAGAAGTCTCAGGCGGGCTGGACATGCTGCAAATAGGTAAGTTCACCGTGGCCAGCCGCGCCTACTGCGGCCGCTTTAACTTCAGCGGTGCTGACCAGCAAAAGCGCGTAGGCACATTATCGGGTGGTGAGCGCGGGCGCTTGCACTTGGCTAAAACTTTGATTGCAGGCGGTAACGTGCTGATGCTGGACGAGCCGTCTAACGACCTTGACGTAGAAACCTTGCGCGCGCTAGAAGACGCGCTGCTGGAGTTCCCAGGCTCTATCATGGTGATCAGCCACGACCGTTGGTTTTTGGACCGTATTGCGACCCACATTCTCGCGTGCGAGGGCGACAGCCAATGGACTTTCTTTGATGGCAACTACCAAGAGTACGAAGCCGATAAGAAGAAGCGCTTGGGTGAAGAGGGTGCCAAGCCTAAGCGCATGCGCTTTAAAGCGTTGGCTTAAAGCCTGCTTTGGACGGCATAGCACTGCACGGCGCATGCGTTGGCTGGGCACAACCTACAGACCAATCCCCATTGCCTTTAGGTCCAAAGCATCACCATAATCTGTAAGTATGAGCAAATCAGCACCGCAAAAACTAGGTATATCCGACGACCCCCACGGGCCGCGCGTGACTCTGCGCCAGTGCTTAGACGCGGCGTTACACCAGTCTGAAGGCTTGATGGACAAGGTGCTGAACGCACTGGCGGGCAAGGCAGATAAAAGCTTTGGCGCGTACCAACACAAGCCAAATTTTCCGCCCAGCATGCAGGTAGTGGCAGATCAATTGTTGCAGCAGCGCGAGGTGATTAAAGCCAGCTTTAAAGCACATTTGATTGAATGCGTTTTTGGCGGTGTAGGTGTAGACGCTCAAGCGCCGCAGATGATGCGCTTTGAAGACTTAAAGCTGTTTGAAGAAGAAGACTTAGACGAGAGCATTGAGATAGCGCGCGCCATGCAAGAGATGAGCTTGCTGGTCGACGAGGTAAGCCCAGCGCTGGATGCGCTGATGAGCTCGTTATTAGGTTGGATTACAGTGCAGTCACAAATCAACCCGCTGCGCCCCGAGATGTATGCACGCGCACTGCGCGCCAGTATTGCCGAGCAAATTAGCGATGTGGACATGCGCGGCGCGCTGTTGTCTGCCCTGGCATCACGCTTAGGTGTGGTGCTTAGCAAGCTGTACAGCGAACTGACTGCGTGGCTTAAATCTTGTGGGGTAGAAGCTGCCAGCATAGTGCAGCCAGGCCTAGTGCAAAGCAGTGTTGCCAAGCCCAGTGTAGTAGGTGCTATGGGCAATTCAGTAGCACGCACTTTATTAACGCTTGACCGTTTGCGCAGGCTGCTGTCTGGCGAGCTAGACACCGACCGCAAGCCACAAGACTTTCTGCACACGGTGCCTGCCTCTGTGGTGGCCCTGCAAGACATGCGCCAAGTAGAAGCCATGGTGCAGCGCCTAGAGAACAAGGCACGCACCGCAGCTAATAACCCTAATGCAGACGACGCCCGCAAAAAAGCCGCTGCTCGCATGGCACTGGCCGATGGCAAAAACCTAGGCAAACAGCTGGGCGAAGAAGTAGTGCGCCTGATGCTGGACAACCTGATCCAAGATGAGCGGCTGCTAAGCGGTGTGCGCGCCCATTTGCAAACCCTTGAGCCTTTGCTGATGGAAATAGCCAAGGTGGATGGGCGGTTCTTTAGTGACAAGCAACACGCAGCGCGTCAGTTTTTAGATAAGGTCACTGGCCGCAGTTTAGCTTTTGCCACTGAGCGCGACGAAGGCTATACGCAGTTTGTCAAATCGGTAGAAAAGAGCATTGCATCGCTGAGCAAAAAAGCAAGCCAAGGCGAAAACGCATCGGCAGCATTTGCAGCAGTGTTAGCCCAGCTTGAGAAAATCTGGGATGGCCTGGATGCCGAAGATCGCACGCGCCGCGAAGAAGCCGCACGCGCGCTGCTGCACGCTGAACAGCGCAATATGCTGGCGCAGTATTTAGGCCAAGAGTTTCGTACCAATTCTGAGGGCATTGAAGTGCCCAGCGCCGTGGTGGATTTTGTCTGTGGCCCGTGGGCGCAGGCCGTGGCCGAGTCGCAGCTGCGCTGTACCGATGGCACCAGCGACCCGCAGGGCTACCACGAGCTGGTGGCCGAGCTGTACTGGAGCGTGCAGCCACGCGTGGCCAAGCGCAACCGTAAGCGCTTGGTTGAGCTGATCCCAGGCATGTTGGGCAAGTTGCGGCAAGGTTTACAGCTGATTGAATTTCCGCCAGAGCGGATTACGGACTTTTTCTCAGAGCTGATTGCGATGCATGAGGCCGCACTAGAGGGCGGCCGAGCCAAACCAGCACTGCCAGAGACGGCCAGCGCGCAGGTGGTGCTAGAGGCGCAAGAGCAGGCCGCGCTGCAAGACCGCGCCGAGCTAGAAGCCTTGTACGCTGCTGGTGCAAAGCCATCAGATGCTGTCGATGCACCTGACGATACGCCCACTGAATTTAGCGTATCAAAGTCACCGCCACCTGATGTGCAAAACGATGTGTGGATGGGCAAGCGCGAGGCCAATGAAGTGGGCTTTGTGGACAACGACGCTGTGTGGCCTATGGATATGAATGCGCAAGATGCCTTGCCTATGGCGGTCAGCGTGGGCATGGTGCCAACAGGCGTCATTGCGATTGGTTCCTGGGTCGAGTTGTACCTGGATTCAAGCGCGGGCGCGCATTGGGTGCGTGCACAGCTTACCTGGGCCAGCCCGCACCGCACTTTGTTTATGTTTGTGTCGCACGGCGGCAAGGCGCATTCGATGTCGCAGCGCACCATGGACAAGCTGCGTGCGCAGGGCCAGATTCGCGTAGTGTCTGATGGCCGCTTGGTAGAAAAAGCGCTGGATGCTGTGGCCCAAACTGCGCTGCGCAACAGCGTGGACGCTAGCAGCCCTGCGGCCTAATTAAAAACTAGCCTCGCATTGCCACTGCATCACCTGCCCCGTGGTGGGATGCAGCAGTGACAACTGCTGCGCATGCAAATGCATTCGGCCTGGCACCGTCTCAAACGCAGCAGTTGCAGCACCATACAAAGTATCTCCCACGATAGGGTGGCCTAGCGCCAGCATGTGCACTCGCAGCTGGTGTGTGCGGCCTGTGTGGGGGCGTAGCAGCACCCGCGTAGTGGCGCTACTGGGCTGTGCGCTGCGGCTGAGCACGCTGTAATGGGTCAATGCCGGTCTGCCTGTCAGCAGGTCAATTTTGCGCAGGGGCCGTGCGGGCCAGTCGGCTGCAATTGGCAGGTCAATGCTGCCTTCATCTTGCGCTAGCCAGCCGTGCACTACGGCAACATATTGTTTGTCTACCGCACGTTGCTCAAACAATTGGCCCAGCTGGCGCTGCATGGCCGCGCCCCGCGCCAGCAGCATCAGGCCCGAGGTGGCTTGGTCTAGGCGGTGCACTACCCGTGCGTCGGCGTAGTGCTGCAGCACGCGCAGGCTGGCGCAGTCTTGTTTGTCGGCCCCACGCCCTGGCACTGCCAGCAGGCCTGCTGGCTTATTAATGAGCACCAAGCTGTCATCTGCGTACACTATGGCAAGGCTGTCTAAAGGCATGCAAGGATGGTAGAGGTGAAATGGTGAATACTATAAAATATATAGCTGCTTGAGCAGTATTTTAGAGGACTTGAAGGGTAATTGGCTTGAAAAATCAGCACGTCATCGTGGCAGGTGCAGGCATTGGTGGGTTAGCTGCTGCCTTAGCGCTGGTGCGTGCGGGCCAGCGCGTGACGGTGTTAGAGCGTAGTGCAGAGTTTGCACCCATAGGCGCAGGTATTCAGCTGGGGCCTAACGCCATGAAGGTGCTGGCCAGCTGGGGCTTGCAAGACGCGTTGCTTGCCCATGCCTGTTTGCCGCAAGCCATTGCTGTGCACCACGCGTCTACAGGCCGCAGCATCAGCCGCATTTTGCTGGGCAGTGCAGTGCAGCAGCGCTATGGGCAGGTGTATGCCACCGTGCACCGCGCGCACTTGCATGCTGTGTTGTTAGATGCTGTGCAGGCACAGCCTAGCGTACAGGTGCTGCGCGGCATGCCAGTGCAAAGCGTGCAGACTTTTCCAAACTCTACAGTGCAAGTGAGCACGCCAGAACACACCTATACGGCCGACGCACTGGTAGCGGCAGATGGCGTGTGGAGCAGCGTGCGCCCGCTGGTGTTTGCTGACGGTGCGCCGCGCGCTACAGGCCATGCAGCATATCGCACTCTGCTGCCGATTGCCGATGTGCCACACGCTTGGCGCAGTGGCGTGGGCGTGTGGTGGGCACGCGATGTGCATGTGGTGCATTACCCTGTTCATAGTGGACAGCAGTTGAACCTGGTGGTGTTGAGCCAAGCCAGCGCAGCACAAGCCACCGCGTCGTGGGCGCAAAGCACGTCGCATGCGCAGGTGATGTCGCAGTTACCGCAGGTGTGTCCAGATTTAAAGGCGTTGCTGAACTTGGCACAAGCAAATACTCAGGGCGGTGCAGACCCGTGGAACAGCTGGCATTTGTATGACCGCCCAGCCGCACGCAGCTGGGTGCAAGGCCATGTGGCCTTGTTGGGCGATGCGGCGCACCCCATGCTGCCCTATTTGGCACAAGGCGCGGCGATGGCGCTGGAAGACGCAGCAGCGCTGGGCCACCAAGTGGCTTTAAGCACTGACTGGCCCACTGCATTAAAAACCTACCAGCAGATTCGCAAAGCGCGTACCGAGCGCGTGGTGGCCACTGCGCGGCGCAATGGCCGCATCTTTCATTTGCCCGCTCCTTGGTCTATTGCGCGCGACGCTGTGCTGGCCTATCAAGGTACTGAGGTATTGGGCATGCCTTGGTTGTATGGCGGGCCTTAAAGATCGGTGCGCAGTTTCCAAATTTCTGGAAACAGCACCACATCTAACATCTTGCGCAGATAGCCCACCCCGCCCGTGCCGCCGGTGCCGTGCTTAAAACCAATAATCCGTTCGACCGTGGTGACGTGCCTAAAGCGCCATTGGCGAAACGCGTCTTCTAGGTCAGTGAGTTCTTCGCCCAGTTGGTACAGGTCCCAGTGCTGCTTGGGGTTGCGGTACACCACTAGCCATGCAGCTTCTACAGCGTCGCTGCTGGTGTAGGGCTGTGTCCAGTCGCGCTCCAAGTGGCTGGCTGGCACGGCCAAGCCACGGCGCGCCAGCAAGCGCAGGGCTTGGTCATACAGGCTGGGTTGCACCAAGGCCGCTTGTACCTGCGCCAACAGTTCAGGCGCGTGCGCGTGGGGCTTGAGCATGCCTGCATTTTTATTGCCCAGCGCAAATTCGATGCAGCGATATTGCGCACT
>JANOSN010000508.1:0-1422 GCA_031415895.1 Polaromonas sp.
GACAACCTAGACATCAGCGTTTTTGATAACCCTGACGAGCTGTACTTGATATGCACCAGCACCTACGGCACAGGCGATGTGCCCGACAACGCCCGCGCCCTGTACGACTCGCTAGACGCAACGCCGAAGTTTTTAGGCCATGTGCGCTACGGAGTCATAGCACTGGGTGACAGCTGTTACCCGCAAACTTTTTGCTTTGGTGGCAAACGATTTGACGAACGCTTAAGCGGCCTAGGCGCACAGCGCGTGGGCGATGTATGGCAGCATGACGCGTCTGCAGGCACCATGCCAGAGGTCGATGGCACTGCGTGGTGCCGTGAGTGGTTGGCAACGGCATTAGCGGTCGCTTAACTGCAGCCACTGCGCTTTACAATTGTCATTATTTTGCATCCTTGGATATACCTAATGCGCCAACTGGAGAAAATGCCTAACAATTGTGTAGCTTAAAAATAATACGACTTACATTTATACTTTGAACCGTGCCATGTTCTAAAAGCAGTTTTTTTAACCAGCTTGGACATATTCCATCTTGTAAACTGTAACTCTACAGAGCAAAACAAAAACCATGTAACCCCGCGTCTACGTTGAAACCTCAGTTTTCAGCTACCTCACAGCCCAGACAGCGCCTCGCTGACAGGCGCCGCGCGCCAACTCACCACACGGCGTTGGTGGGAGCGGCGTGCTGAGTTTGAACTGCTGGTGTCTGAGGTGGTGATGCGGGAGTGCAAGTCGGACGACCCGCAAGCCGTGGCGCGGCGCATTGAGGCTTTGGCGGGTATTCCCTTCTAAGTCTGAACGCGCAGGCGGCGCAGATTGCCGAGTTGCTGCTGGTAGAGGGCATCATGCCTGCGAAGGCGGCGGAAGACGCCTTGCATATTGCCATTGCTGCTGTGCATGGCGTTGATTTTTTGTTAAGCTGGAACTTCAAGCATATTGCCAACCCAGTCATTCAGGCGCAGATCGCAGCGCGTTTAGCACAAATGGGTTTGGCCCTGCCGTTTATTTGCCCGCCCGAAGAACTGTTAGGAGAAGATGATGAATGATGAAATTATTGTCGAGCTGCGTGCTACCAAACTCAAACTTGCTGAGCAGGCGGGTTTTGATATGCAACGCTTAGTTGCGCAGATTCAGCAGGAAGAGGCTGCCAGCGCGGCTAGCGGCATTCAAGTGCTGCAGCCGCTGCCTGCTACGGCTGCAACAGATGCAAACCGATCATCGTTTCAGCAGATTCGGTTTACACACTCGTAAATCTGCATGCTGCTGAAAAATGACCGCTTCGCAAATCCGCCATTTTTGCGTTCACTGGGCTGACCCCGCGAAGAAAAGCGACATACCTAGGCATAGCCTGCTCCACCATATCAATTTACCAACACTTTAGCCTTGTAGTCCAAGCATTTATTGATTAAGTAGCTATTAAATATG
>JANOSN010000509.1:0-8100 GCA_031415895.1 Polaromonas sp.
AATAGTTACGCCGAGCGCACCGGCCGCCCGCGCGATGTGGGGGTGATTGGTGTGGCGCTGTTTCGTGAGCGCGTTGTAGCACCACCGCCCCCAGTGTCTGTGTACCCTTCGCGGCCTAGGCACTACGATGATTCTTATGGCGATGCCAGAAAGTCAGCGCCTACTGCTTCATCAACTGCACCCTCTGCTGCACCCCAAGCTGACAGCGCTGCAGGTTCATCTAAAGAACCCAGCTCACGCGCCGAAGCTCTTGGAGGCTTAGAGCGTGAATCATCATCTAACAGCGCGGCCAAACGCAGCGCACCACAGGCCACACCGCAGCCTGCACCTAAGCTTGGCACAGGCCATGGCGAGCGCGAAAACTCTTACGTGAGCAACACCGAGTTTGAACGCCAAAGCAACTCGCCTGCTGAGGTGATCCGCATTCGCTACGACAGCTATGCCAATTTATTGGCCATGGGTGTTGTGCCCACACCGCGTCCGGTGCAGCCACGGCCCAACCCGTTTCCTGATGGTGCCGTAGGCTACGCACCCGATCCACCGCACTGGAGATAAGGGCCAATTCATGCACAATGGCGTGCATGCAGCACAGCCCACCCGCCGTACCTGGTGATACTGACGAGACCTTGATGATGCAATACGCCCAAGGCCAGGTTGCGGCGTTTAACGCCTTATACACGCGCCACAGCCTAAAAGTGTGGCGCTATGTGCTGCGCTGCGTAAACAACCCCTCCACAGCCGACGAATTAACCCAAGAGCTGTGGTTTGCCGTAGCGCGCGCAGCACCCACCTACGAGGCCGCGCGCAGCGGTGCCAAGTTCACCACCTGGTTGTTTACGCTGGCGCACCACCGCGTGGTAGACCACTGGCGCGCGTTTAAGCCGCACGACAGCGTGACCATTGACAATGGAATCAACGAGGGCGATGGCGCAGTGCAAATGCGCGCGCAGTTGATAGCTGATTCAGGCTTTGGCCCCGTGCGGCAGATCGAGTCTCGCGAGCAGGCACGCGCGTTGATTGCCGCTGTGGAGTCGTTACCCGCTGACCAACGCGAGGCATTTTTGTTGCAAGCCGAGGCTGGCATGAGCGTCGAGGAGATTGCCGCCACCACAGGCTGCAGTTTTGAAACTGCTAAAAGCCGCTTGCGCTACGCACGCAATAAACTGAAAACCCTGTTGGCTGAATTTGCGGAGGCCACGTTATGACGCAGTCCACCCAAAATCCACCTGCAGTGCCCACGCCTGATGAGCTGGTAGCGCGCTATTTAGCTGCGCAAACTGCACTAGATGCCGATGCCAACAGCGCCACACAGCCCTCGCCCGTCGTGCACACGAATGTGCTGGCCTATGCTCAGCAACTAATAAATTCACAAACTGAAGGTGCACGAACCCAAGGTGCACACAACCAAGATAAACCCACCACGGATGCAACCCCACCAGTCGACATGACCGCTATTAATTCAATAGCTACTCCAACAGTAAATACTTGGACTATCGGCACTTTTGATAAGAAAAATCAAGCCAGTAACGATCACCAATGGAAAATCAGGGCGCTGGCCTCTGTGGCAGTGTTTGGGCTGAGTAGTTTGCTGTTTTTTCAATGGCAAAGCGCCTCGCCAGATGAGCAAGACGCTGCGTTCAGTATGCAAAGACCTCATGCACAGGCACCTGCTAAATCACCCACCACTGCGACCGCCACTGCGCCCGCCCCATCATCAGAGGCATCACCCGCAGCGCCGCCCGCAGCCACAGCAGACAGCAGTGCAGCACCAGCGCCTGCTCAGCCAGCACCCGCAGCTGCAGCCGCACCCGCCGCTGCACCATCAC
This sequence comes from Polaromonas sp., assembly GCA_031415895.1. Classification (GTDB taxonomy): domain Bacteria; phylum Pseudomonadota; class Gammaproteobacteria; order Burkholderiales; family Burkholderiaceae_C; genus JAAFIP01. The sequence continues at coordinate 1,827 of JANOSN010000509.1, forward strand.
CAGCCCAATCCAGCACGCAAGACAAAGAATCTGCCAAGGCATCAGCCCTTGGCGTGCCCCCGTCTGCTGACCGCGTTGAAAAATCTAGCAGCGCTAAGGCCAGGCGTGAGTCTGCTGCTGAGATAGCAGCAGCCCCGCAGATGGAAATATCACAAACCGCGCCAGCAGCTGCACCTGCACCTGCCGTGCCTGCTGCCCCTAGTCCCGCAGCGCCTACACAGCCAGCCAACGCTGCGCCTGCCCTAGCCCGTGGAAAGATGGCGCTGCCCGATACCAAAGCAGCGCAAAGCAGCGAAAACAACACCCAGTTCGACCAGCCAGCCGCAGCACGCGTAACGCCGCTGGTTGCTGCAGCCACTGCAAACACCGCCTTGTTCAACGCTATCCGCAGCAAAAACCGCAGCGCACTGCAAACGGCTTTAGGTAACGGTGCTGATAAAAACGCCAAAGACAATGGCACACCCGCTGTCACGCTGTGTGTACAAGCAGGTCAAACCGAGCTAGTGCGCGTACTGCTAGCCGCAGGTGCCGATGTGAACGCGCTGGATGCGCAAGGCATCAGCGCGCTAGACCACGCACGTGGACGCGATTTGCAAGACATCATGGCGCTGCTAATGCAATATGGTGCTAAATAAGTAGTAAAACAGGCTGTAGTCCAAGCATTTACTGCTCAAGCAGCTATTAAATTAATAGTGTACTAGGTACGGAAAAACATCGTCACCAGTCTGCAAACACCTATGGTTAGGCATCTCAACCCCAACTTAATCAACTTGGAATTAATCTAAGCCGTTGTAGTTGCCTCTAAACACTTACGGATTTTATGGTGCATGGGGTTACCGATGTAATCGCGCAATCAATTTTGTACTACAATAACGACTTACATTAATGAGGTACAGATTATGACTGCTGCCACCCTGTCTTTTCGCGCATCGTCTGAGTTTGCAGACCAAACCAAGTCTCTGGCCAGTTTATTCAATATGCCCAGTTCTGAGTACTTGCGCATGGCTGTGCGTGAAAAAAACGAGCGTGTGCTGCGTGACCGCATGGCGTATTTGTCTACTCAGCTGTCAAATAAGCACTTGCTTGAAAACGAAGCCATGGATGCAGCGACGGGTGATGGCCTTGAGTAAAGCTGCAGCTAAAAACGCTATAAGCCTGCAGCGAGGCCAACTATGGGAGGTTGATTTTGAACCACAAACCCACAAAGAAGAGCCTGGCAAACGCGGCCGCCCTGCTCTGGTGATTCAAACCAACATCCTTAACGCGGCGGGGCATGCCACCACTATCATCATCCCCGGCACTACACAGGTGTACCGTGACGCTCAGGGCGATGGCTACCCACTGCGTGTAGCGCTAGGCAAAATTGGCAAACTGAAGGACGACACTGATTTGCTGATAGACCAGATACGCACGATTTCAAACAAACGCTTTATAGGCGACAAACCTGTGGCCGAGCTTAGCCGAGCGCACATGAAGCGGGTTGAAGATGCGCTGCGGATATTGACTGGGGAATAAGTGGGCTAATACCTTGGTAGTCCAAGTATTTACTGCTCAACTAGCTATTAAATTGATAGTATTAATCAATTAAATATTGATCGAAAACTAAGTACGAACAAACATCGTCACCGGCGGCACATCACCCACTTGCTTGCTGCAGTGGCCATGCAGCTTGGGGTCAAAGGTGGCCCCAGCAGGCAAGGTGTCGTTAGAGTAAAACCGTTGCCCTGCGGTAAACACGCGGGTGCTGCCGTCTTGCAGGCCAATCTCCATCGCGCCGCTCATCACTATCAGCCATTGCGGTGTGGTGGTGCAGTGAAAATCGCTTTGAAAACCCACCGGGCTTTGCCGAAACTGGAAACCTTGCGACGGCAGCAGCGGCGTCAATCGTGCGGCTTCATTGCCCTCGGTCAAATTCACAGTTTCGTCTTTGAATTTGGCCAGACCATCGGTGTCGGTAAAAAGAATGGTGTGCATCATAAGTACAAGATTAACCCACGTTGCAGTTATGCGCCAGCAGTGCCACTGCGTCTTTGGCCGTGTGGTCAAAATCGCTGAGCAATGTGGGCTGCACATCGGCCACAAACTCAGCCCACAGGCGTGCGTAGTCGCCTTGGTCTTGCGCGGGGGCTTGGGCTTGGATGAATGCTTCGGCCAGGGCGGGTTGCCAGTGTGTGCCAGGTGCTTTGCGAATTTTGCGTACTAAGGCGCTGGCAGATTTTTCGGTGAGCAAAGTCTTCACAGTACTGCCCGTGGCAATGCACAGCAGCATGGTCAGCAGCGAGCTGTCATCGGTGTGGCCGTCGGTAGCCTTGTTCCATTCGCTTGAGACCGTGCGCTCGTAATGGTCCACCTCGGCCAGTGCGTCTTCTATCCAAAAATAGCGGCCCATGAAGGCGGGGGTTTGGTCAAACAGCTTGCGCGGCGTGTTGGCAGCGTCGCAAATTTTGGGCATGTCGGCCACCACTGATAGGCGCACCACCTCTACCGTAGCCACGTATTGCGCTGGCAGTTTGGCAGGCACACTCAGGTTGATCTGATCAGCACCTTTTTTGCGCAGCACCGCCACCATGCTGGCAAAGCCTACCCAGTCGGGCATTTTGCTGCGCTTGCAGGTGTGTACCAAAAGGGCGGTGCGTATGACGGCCTCGGCATCTTTACCGGCTTCTTCCAGTACCTCTGGGTCCATGCCCAGAGCGTCGGCCAGCCACAGCGCCGCGTCGATCACCTGCGCTACACGGCTGCGCTTGGCCAGTTCGGCTTGGTAGTCAGGCAGGCTGCACAGCGCCCATTTGGCCAGCAGTGGAATATCTTTATCGGTAAAGCCGCCGTGCTCGCCCATGCCAAAGTGTGTGCTAGTGGGCATGCCGATCAAGGCTTTCAGCATGTCAGAGCCGCCTTTAGAGCGCGATAAAAAAGAGTGCTCTTGCAACTGCTTGGCAGCGTCGTGCAGGCTGCCACTGCAACTGCTTTCAAGGTACAGGCTGACCAAATTGACCATGCGGTCTTTGGCTTTTTCAATCTCGGGGCGTAGGTTTTCGTTGCCAAAATAGCGGGCAATTTGCACCATGCCTTTGGGCGCATCCACGCTGATAGCGTCTAACTTGGCCGCGTCGATCAGATTATTTTGCAAGCCGTAAGCCAGCGCTTTTTCAAAAAATGGCCGCGCATCGTACCGCTGCATCGCCGCAGGCGGGGCATCCAATTCAAGCTCAGAGTTTTGTAGGGTCATCTCAGCGGGCGGTAGCTGTGGTTTTTAAATAGCCGACTCTTCGTCAGACTCGCGCACCGCCGGTGTGGCTTTGCCACGGTCGGTGGCGCTGGTCTCGACCTTGCCATCATCGTCGTCTTGCTCGCCGTCTTCTCCTTGGGCCAAGTCAAAGGCACGCGCTTTGGCGCGCAGCACCAGCAGCATTTCGATAAACAAATCTGGGCACTGGTGGCGCAAAATCCAAGCCAGCTCCATCCAGTCCTGGTCAGCCACCTCGTCTTGCTCCAAGCGTGGCCGCACATAGGCCGACGCTAGCAAAGCTTGTTCAGACAACATTTCACCGTCATCTTCCATCGGGTCAAACGTGCCTGTGCGGGCAAAGGCCTCGATGCGGCTCCATTTTTCAGAAAAATAATCGGCCAGTGCATCGGCACCACCCTCTAAATCACCAATAGCCGTTAAAAACTCTGCCGGGTCAGCGTCTGATCGAAAAATAATCGAGTTGACCATGCCGCGCAGGTGCGTGCGCGAGAGGTCTTTGTATTGCTTTTCAATCACTACTGCGCGGGCAAACTGAGCAGGCGTCACCAGCAGGTTAATCACTGATTCTTTTGAGTTATCGTATTCGCGGATAACCGCCAAAATATCTTTGGCAGGCAGTTGCTCTAGCACCACCATCAAGGCTTGGTCGCCCTGGGCATCGGCCAGCTCAACCAGTGCGTGCTCTGCGCCCACAATGTCGCCAGCGGCAATCAGGCTTTGGGTTTTGGTGATGAGGGCGAGGTGATTACTCATAGGGTGTCCAGTGTGCGTGCTCAGTCTTTACGGTCAAAGCCTTGCTCTTCCATCCAATCGGCGGCGGCCTCTTCACGGCTGCGCTTGTCGCCTAAGTCGGCGGCATCGTCTGCGTCAAGCTGGATGACCGGGCCATCGGTGCCATCGTCTTCGTATTCATCTTCTTCATCGTCGTGGCGCGACAGCGGTGCAGTGCCCACTTTGCTGAGCATGTACTCTAGCCCAGCAGCAGCGGTTAAAAACCACTCGCCCATTGGGTCTTTCAGCACTTTGCTGGCCAAGTCCTTCGCCCAAGGTTGCAGTTGCACTGCGTCTGACAGGCTATCCCAATCTGGGAATTCTTCAGACTCCAGCGTGAGCAAATTGTCCATCACCGCAGGCAGCTTGAACTCAAAGCCTTTATGGAACACCACCGCCACCATCTCGGGGCTGAGCGTCATCATCTGCACCAAAAAATCCATTTGCTTACGCTTCTCCGCTAAGCGCTGGGGCAGCACATAACTGCCCTCAGAGTCTGAAGACAGATCGTCAATCTCAGACTGGTAAGCAGAGCGCAGCTGAGAGAAAAAAGAAGATAGCGGCATGTGTTGTAGTTTTCTTTGATAAATACGTCGGGTTCAGTTCAGTGTTTTAAAGTACTGGTTCCAAATTTCTTTAGCGGTGTCTATCGGGCTGTCTAGCAAGTTACGACGGCGGTTGTCGTCATAGGCTTGGCGCTTGTCAGCAGCTGACAGCACTTCATAAGCCTCTTGCACCGCCCTGAACTGCGCCGCCGCATCGGGCGAGGGGTTTTTATCAGGATGAAGGCTGGAGGCTTTTTGGCGAAAAGCTTTTTTGATCTCCGCCTCGGTTGCGGCGCTGGCCAAGCCTAATGCGGCGTAATGGTCGTTCATGCAGGCAGTGGAGTCGCTTTAAATGAAATGTCTTTTTAAGCTGTGATGTGATGTCAAAGCTGTGCACACCATCGCAGCACAACAGCCTTACTTGTGGAAAACCACAGCCAAGCCTGCTATTTTAACGTTTTAACGCTTAGGCTGGCAACTGGCTTTAGAGGGTGGGCACCACAGCTGCGCTGGCTGAGTTCAGCCTGCTCAAGCTGTTACACACTGGTTCGCACTATGGCGTCTGGTCGCAAATGTAAATCTGGTAACAACTCTAAGCCCAGTCCAGGCTTGTTGCTTAGCGAAATCATGCCGTTTTTAACCATCGGGAGTTCGGTTACCAGTTCTTTGTACCAACCGCTGTAGAAAGCGCGCACGCTCTCTTGTACCAGCGCGTTAGGCGCATGCAAGCTTAGGTGCGTGCTGGCCGCCCACACCACGGGGCCAGTGCAGTCGTGCGGTGCCACGGGCAGTTGCCAGGCATCGGCCATGGAGGCAATTTTGCGGGCCTCGGTCAGCCCACCGCACCAGCTCAGGTCCAGCATGGCCACGCCGGCCACACCGGTTTGCAAATAGTCTTTAAAACCCCACTTGTAACTGAGCGTCTCGCTAGCGCAAATCAGCGCATCCGTATGCGGCGCGTACTGTTTTAGCAAGTCTAGCGAGTCCATACGAATCGCGTCTTCATGCCAAAAGGTATTGAACGGTTTGAGTGCACGGGCAATTTTTTGCGCCATCGGCAAACGCCACAGACTGTGAAATTCGACCATGATGTCCATCTTGTCGCCCACCGCACTGCGAATTTTCCGGAATGGCTCGAGGGCTTTGTCTAGATCTGCATTGCTGATGTACTGGCCATCACTGGCCTCAGCCGCCATATCAAACGGCCAAATTTTCATGGCGGTAATGCCCTCGCTCAGCAGCGACAGGGCCACCTCGTCGGCCCGAGTGAGAAAGCCTTGCAAATCTTCATAAGGGCCTTGCGTAGCGCCCAAGCCCCAGTTCGACGTGTTTTGATTGGCCGTTTTGCGCACATACTGGTAACCCGCACAAGTGTTGTAAATGCGAATCGCACCGCGGCTTTTGCCACCCAGTGCCGTGTGCACTGGCATACCCGCTGCTTTGCCAAAAATATCCCACAAAGCTATATCAATCGCGCTGTTGCCACGAGTCTCTACCCCTGAGCCGCGCCAGCCCAGATACCCCATAATGTCTTTGCCCCGCGCCTCAATGGCCAACGGGTCTTTGCCCATTAAATTAGGTGCCGCCCATTCATGGATATAGGCCTCCACTGCAGCAGCACCCATAAAGGTTTCACCCAAACCCACCAAGCCTTCGTCGGTGTAAATGCGCACCCACAAGATGTTGGGAAACTCGCCTAAACGGATGG
>JANOSN010000510.1:0-4121 GCA_031415895.1 Polaromonas sp.
AACTGTAATGCCCGACAGCACGGGCAAACACACGTTGACTGTGTGCCGCCAGCTCAGCGTTGAAGCCCGCTTCGCGGTCGCGATTGGTCGACGAATCTTCCATGCCTGCGATGTAGCCGATACGTGCGTGCCCAGCAGCGATCAAAGCGCGTGCGGCCATGCGGCCACCAGCTTCGTTGTCGCTGGCGACCGAGCTGACCGTGCCGCCAGCTTGCGCGATGCGGTTAAAAAGCAATACCGGTATGCCTGCATCAGCGCAGTCCTTAGCCAAGCCCGACGACAGCGTAGCGCTCAGCAGCACGATGCCGTCAACATGGTATTGCATGAGTTGCATCAGCAGTTCATCAGCCTCTTGCCTTGCCTGCGCAATGAATAGCAGCACATGGTAGCCATCGCCCTGCAAACGCTTGGACAACTTTTCAATCACCACAGGGTAAAACTGATTGTCCAAATACGAAGCCACCACCGCTATCATGCGGCTCTTGCGTGTAATCAGCGTGCGGGCAATGGCGTTAGGGCGGTAGCCCAGTTTGCGCGCTGCCTCCATTACTTTGCTGCGCGTAGCATCTGCCACACTGGCACCCGGGGTGTAGCTGCGGCTTACCGCTGACTGGCTAACGCCTGCCAGCTTGGCAACATCCACAGAGGTAGCTACCTTGACCATGCTTTAGCTCGCAGTCCAACCGCCATCGAGCATGAGTGCGCTGCCCGTCATCAGGCTAGACGCATCACTGGCCAAAAAGACGACAGCGCCCATGATTTCTTCCAGCTTGCCCACTCGCCCGAGTGCAATTTTGTTGACTACAAAAGATTTGAACTCAGGGTCGGCCAGCATGACTGCTGTAAGTTCAGTTTCAATGAACGTGGGGCAGATGGAATTAACACGAATACCGTGGGGCCCAAGCTCCCAGCCCAGTGTTTTGGTCATGCCCTCTAGCGCGTGCTTGCTTGCGCAATACAGCGTACGCTTAGGGCCGCCTACATGGCCCATTTGCGAAGAAATGTTGATCAAGCTGCCGTGTTGCTTTGCACCTTTCAGTGAGCGCGCCGCAGCCCGCAGCACATAAAAAGCCGCCTTGATGTTCAGGTCAATCACGGTGTCCAGGTCGTCGTCGGTGGCGTCTTCAATCAGCTTGGTGCGCGTGGTGCCTGCATTGTTCACCACAATGTCAAACGGGCCGTGCTGCTTGAACAAGCTCTCCACCGCAGTGCTGCCCCGCACATCTAAAGTGGCATACGAAATTTTAGAATCTTGTTGTCCACTAGCTTTTTGAATATCTGCACAAGCCGCTATTAAGTCAACAGCGTTTCTGGCCACAATCATCACCTGCGCACCAGCTTGCACCAGCGCATGCGCAGCGGCTAAGCCGATGCCTTTGGAGCCACCGGTCACTAGGGCGCGCTTGCCATCTAGGCGAAAACTGGGTGTTTGCATTATTTAGCCTTGCGATCAATCTGCCAGAGCAGGCACAGGCTGGTACCAAGGCACCTCTGCACGCGTGCCGTAGCGGCGCACGCGGATGTTGGCCTGCTCGCCATGACCGGCAAAGTTTTCCATATGGCACAGGCGTGAGCAGTACTCGCCAATCAAGGCGCTGGCCTCGTTAGTGGTCACGCGCTGGTAGGTGCAGGTTTTAAGAAACTTGCCCACCCACAAGCCGCCGGTGTAACGCGCAGCTTTGTGGGTGGGCAACGTGTGGTTGGTGCCGATGACTTTGTCGCCAAAGGCTACGTTAGTGCGCGCGCCGATAAACAGTGCGCCGTAGTTTTGCATATTGTTAGCTAACCAATCATCACGTGAGGTCAAGATTTGCACATGCTCTGAGGCTATTTCGTCGGCCTTGGCCAGCATTTCTTCATACGTGTCGCAAATGATGATCTCGCCAAACTCAGCCCAGCTTTGTGCAGCGATTTCGGCGGTGGGCAGAATTTTTAATTGGCGCTCCACTTCTGCCAGCGTGTCTTTGGCTAATTTTTCACTATTAGTTAGCAGCACGCAGGGCGATGTGAGGCCATGCTCGCCTTGACCCAACAAGTCAACAGCGCACATTTCGCCATCCACTGTCTCATCCGCAATCACCATGGTCTCAGTGGGGCCTGCAAACAGGTCAATACCCACGCGGCCATACAACTGGCGCTTGGCTTCAGCCACATACATATTGCCAGGGCCTACCAGCATGTCCACGGGCTTGATGGACTGCGTACCAATGGCCATGGCCGCGACGGCCTGCACGCCGCCCAGCGTCAAAATTTCGTCCGCCCCCGCAAAATGCATGGCCGTAACGATGGCCGGGTGCGGCGCGCCATGGAAGGTGGGCGCTGTGGACACAATGCGCTTTACACCAGCTACCTTAGCCGTCAGCACGCTCATGTGTGCCGAAGCAATCATGGGGTATTTGCCGCCTGGCACATAGCAGCCTACTGCGCTGACAGGAATATGTTTGTGCCCCAAAATCACGCCGGGCATGGTTTCGACTTCGACTTCTTTCATGCTGTGCAGCTGCACGGTGGCGAACTTGCGAATTTGCGTTTGGGCAAACTTAATGTCTTCTGTTTCGCGGGCTGATAAGGATTTGACGGCTTTTTCAATATCGGCCTGAGATAAACGGAAATCTGCCGGGTTCCAGTTATCAAACTTTTGGCTGTACTCGCGCACTGCGGCGTCGCCGCGCGCTTCAATGTCTTTCAAAATGCCTTCTACCGTGGCGCGCACTTTGACGTCGGCATCAGACTTGGCTTGGGCATCTTTGCCCTGTTTGAGGTAACGGATCATAGACGGTGTCCTGCAGATAAATAGTTTATTGCAATCGTATGCAGTTTAGGTAAATTTAGAGGTTATGAATTTAGGGTTTTCCCGGTATTTACCAATGAATTTAGTTTTAAGCTAATTTTAGTTTTGCCCTACTTGCGTATAACGCATACGCTTGCAATAATTGCAATATGCAAGATCTTCAAACCGCCAAATCCATCGTCTGGGCTGCCCTGCAAGCCCTGCCCGGCAACAGCGCTGCTGGCCCTACTGCGCAAGACGCGGCCCCCGCGCTGGCCCAGTATTTTGCCGCTGACTGTCAGTGCCATGTGTTTCACCCTATCAACCAAGTGCACGGCATAGCAGCGATGAACGCGCAGTTTTGGCAACCCCTGCTGCGCGCCATGCCTAACCTAGAGCGGCGTACACAGCTGTATTTTGCAGGCGAGTTTGACGGGCGCTTTTGCGGCGGCGCAGGCACTTGGGTCACAGCCCATGGCTATTTGTGCGGCACGATGGTGACCGACTGGCTGGGCATACCAGCCACTGGCGACACAATGTATGTGCGCATTGGTGAGTTTTACCGTGTGGAAGGCGGCAAAATTGTGGACGCGCGCATTTTGTTAGACATAGTGGATGTAATGCGCCAAGCTGGGTTTGAGGTACTACCCAAAAGCACCGGTGCACGGCTACTAGTGCCCGGCCCCCAGATGCAAGACGGCTTGCTGCACACACCGCAAGACGCGCAGGCAGCGCGCGATTCGATGGACAGCCTGGACCGCATGATTAGCGGGCTGACATCGTTTAATCAAAAAGATTTGAAAAGCATGGGCATGCACGCTTTTTGGCACCCCGAGATGATGTGGTACGGGCCGTGTGGCATTGGCACGTCGCGTCAAGTGGAGGGGTTTCAAAAGCATCACCAAAAACCGTTTTTGCACGCCTTTCCCGATCGCAAAGGCGGTAACCACATTAGCCGTATTAGCGAGGGGCATTACATTGCATCGACCGGTTGGCCCAGTGTGCACGCTACGCACATGGGCGACTATCTGGGTGCAACCGCTACTGGCAAACCCATCACCATGCGTGTGGCTGACTGGTGGCGGCGCGAGGGTGATGTGTTGCGTGAGAATTGGGTGATGATTGATTTGCCTGATCTGTTGTTGCAGATGGGGGTAGATTTGTTTGCTCGGATGGCTGAGCGGGCAGCCCGGCAGCCTACGCGCATTTAAAGTTCTTTTCTAGAACGCGACCTGCTGCGCCGTAGGGCTATCGCCACCAGAACCCCGGGCGCAACGGCCAAGCTTCTGCAGTACTCACTCCGGGGGAAATTTAGAAACTCGCTGCGCTCAGACAGCCTAAATTTCTTGTC
>JANOSN010000511.1:0-3227 GCA_031415895.1 Polaromonas sp.
CTGTTCAAACCACGCAAAGAATAATGTGACGAGTAGGGTCGTCTCGATGAAAAATACGCAGAAAGGCGCGCGGTACACACGGTAGCTAAACCACTATCGAGTTTCGCGCGTGTTTTCGAAGTATTTTGCAGCGAGATGCCCGGCTCGAGTCCAGCTCTCCGGGGTGCACGCCAAGCCAAACGACTAACAACAAAGAGCACGCTAATCCAGAGGTCAAGCCAATCACTACCCCGTGTTACGCAGCCCCGCTGCAATGCCGTTGATGCTGATGTGGATACCACGCTGCACGCGCTCGTCGCGGTCTTGCTCGGTTTTACCAGCTCTAAAACGGCGGATGAGTTCTACCTGCAAGTGGTGCAACGGGTCGATGTACGGAAAGCGGTGCTGAATGCTGCGGGCTAGAGCTGGGTTGTTGGCCAAGCGGCTTTTCTCCCCGGTGATCCATGCCAGTGCTTTGGCAGTGCGGTGCCATTCAGCTTCGATGTCGGTTAAGATTTTTTTACGCAGTTTAGCGTCTTGTACTAGCTCTGCATAGCGCGATGCCAAAGCCAAGTCGCTCTTGGCGATCACCATGTCCATATTGCTGAGCAAGGTTTTAAAAAACGGCCAGTCGCGCTGCATTTTTTGTAGCAGTTTACGTTTGTCATCGGTGCTTAAGGCGTTTTTGGATGCGCCGCGCGTGGCTCGGGCAGGCTCAGTCCGAACGGAAGAAATAAATTGTTCTACTGCGCTGCCAAAACCAAACCAACCTGGCAGGGTCAGGCGGCATTGGCCCCAGCTAAAGCCCCAGGGGATAGCACGCAAATCTTCAATGCGTTGCGACGGCTTGCGCGATGCTGGGCGCGAGCCGATGTTCAGGCCTGCAATTTCGCGGATGGGGGTGGCGGCGAAAAAGTAATCGGTAAAGCCTGGTGTTTCGTAGACCAGCTTGCGGTAAGCCTGCATGCTTAAGGTGCTTAGCTCAGTGGCCGCGTCAAGAAAGCTTTGCAGAGCTGGCTTGGTGGGCGTGAGCAACGTGGCCTCTAAAGTCGCGGCAACGAGGGTTTCTAAATTACGGCGACCGATCTCAGGGTTAGCGTATTTTGATGCGATGACCTCGCCTTGCTCCGTCACACGAATCTGCCCGCGCACCGTGCCGGGGGGCTGCGCCAAGATAGCTTGGTAGCTGGGGCCGCCACCACGCCCCACCGTGCCGCCACGGCCGTGGAACATGCGCAGGGTGATGCCATGCGAGGCTTTGAGTTCGTCAAACAGTGACACCAGTGCAATCTCAGCGCGGTACAGCTCCCAGTTGCTGGTAAAAATGCCGCCATCTTTGTTACTGTCGCTGTAGCCCAGCATGATGTCTTGCTCGGCGCTGTGGTTAAGCGCGCCCTCAGCCGCAGAGCGGTGCACCATGTCGGCCACGCCGGGCAGGGCATAAAACTCGCGCATGATGGGCGCAGCGTTACGCAGATCTTCGATGGTTTCGAAAAGCGGCACAACGATAAGTTCGGCGGTAGATGCATCGTCCAACGTGCCGTGCATGAGGCCTACCTCTTTTTGCAGCAGCAGCACTTCTAGCAAGTCGCTCACGCTCTCGGTGTGGCTGATGATGTAGTGCAAGATGGCGGCTTTGCCAAAGCGCTGGCGGGCGGTGCGGGCGGCTTCAAAAATGGCAATCTCGCTGCGTGCGTGGTCGCTGTAGGTTGCACCCACGACGCGCAGTGGGCGCGTGTCGTTCAAAAGGCTAAGCAGCAGCGCGCGCTTGGCAGGCTCGTTTAATGCAGAGTAATTTTTTTCAATACGTGCAGTGGCCAATAATTCGGCAATCACTTCTTCGTGTTTATCCGAGCTTTGGCGCAGATCCACCGTGGCCAAATGAAAGCCAAATACCTGCACAGCGCGGACCAAGCCTGTCAGGCGCATGCCCACCAAGTGCGCGCCGTTGGTGGCCAGCAGCGATGCCTCGATGGTTTTTAAGTCGGCTAAAAATTCTTCAGCGCTGGTGTACGGGTTTTGCGGGGCCACGGCATGGCGTGCGGCCTCGGTGCCCGTCAGCTCTAGCAGCGTGGCTGCAAGGCGGGCGTACACACCTATCAAAGCGCGGCGATAGGGCTCATCCAAGCGGTGCTCGTTCACGTCGGGGCTGCGGTCAGTCAGTGCGCGCATGTCCTGGCTCACGCCTACCAGCATCAAAGATACAGACAGCTCTGCGCCCAGGTGGTGCACCTCGGTCAAATAAAAGCGCAACACCACTTCGGCTTGGCGTTTGAGTGCATGGTTGAGCGTCGCGGCGTTCACATTGGGGTTGCCATCGCGGTCGCCGCCTATCCAGTTGCCCATGCGAAAAAACGCCTCGTCGACTTTGCCTACGCGCTCTTCTACGTCGGCGTATAGCTTGGGGATTTCGCGTAAAAAGGTGGCTTCATAATAGGACAGTGCATTTTCAATCTCGTCGGCCACGGTGAGCTTGGTGTAGCGCAGCAGGCGGGTTTGCCATAGCTGGGTGACCCTGGCTCTTAATTGCATATCAAGCTGCAGTTTTTCTCGCGGTAGCAAATCTGTAGCGTCGCGGGCAGTCAATATTTGGGCAATGGCGCGCTCTGCATCCAAAATACTTTTGCGTTGCACCTCGGTGGGGTGGGCGGTTAGCACAGGGGAGATATAAGCTTGGCTAAGTGTTTTGGCGATGCTTTTGGTGGTGTGGCCACTGGCGCGCAGGCGGGCAAAGGCGGCGTCCAGGCTGCCGTCTTGCACATCGCCGCGCTGCTCGTGCACGGTGCGGCGGCGGATGTGGTGGCGGTCTTCGGCCAAGTTGGCCAAATGGCTAAAGTAGGTAAAGGCGCGGATGACGCTGACGGTTTGCTCGTTAGATAGCGACTTGAGCAGTTTTTTTAAGCCTTCTTGCGCAGTCTCGTCGGCATCGCGCCTAAAGGCCACCGACAATTTGCGAATCTGCTCTACCAGCTCATAAGCAGGTGCGCCGTCTTGCTCGCGTATCACGTCGCCCAAAATTCTGCCCAAAAGGCGAATATCGTCTAGCAAAGGGCGTTCTTTGTCTTTTTTGCTGACTAAGGTTGAGGCCGAGGCAGCATCGGCAGCGGGGGCAGAGATTTTGGGCATGGTGGTAATGTGTGACTAGTGCCTACATGCTAGCATTGGTAAGAATGCAATGATTACAAATTGGTTACGAGTAAAAGATGACGAGTATTTTGAAGATCACTATCGCCACCCGTGAAAGCCGC
>JANOSN010000512.1:0-2505 GCA_031415895.1 Polaromonas sp.
ACGGTAACTTAACCAATGTGCCAGTGCTGAAAGAGCAGCTGTTCAGCGCAGACCATCGCCACATCAACACCGAAAGCGACACCGAGGTACTGATCAACGTGTTAGCCCACGAGCTAGAAAAAACTACACGCGGTTTGCCACTAAAACCCGCCGATGTATTTGCCGCTGTGCGCGGCGTGCACGCGCGCGTGAAGGGCTCTTACGCTGTGGTGGCGTTGATTGCAGGCCACGGCTTGCTGGCATTCAGGGATCCGTTTGGTATTCGCCCGCTGTGCATGGGTAAGAGCGATGATGGCACCATCATGGTGGCCAGCGAGTCAGTAACTTTAGAAGGCACGGGCCACCACTTGGTGCGCAACATTGCACCGGGCGAGGCTGTTTTTATCGACCTGCAAAACCAAGTGCACGCTGAACAATGCGCTGCTAAAACGCAGCTCAATCCTTGCATTTTTGAATTCGTGTATTTAGCGCGGCCAGACTCGGAGATGGACGGCATATCAGTTTATCAAGCACGCTTGAACTTGGGCGAAACACTGGCCAAGCGCGTGATCTCTACCGTGCCACCTGACCAGATTGACGTGGTCATCCCCATCCCCGAATCATCTCGCCCCAGCGCCCAGCAGTTAGCGCATTTGCTAGGCTTGCCCTACCGCGAAGGCTTTGTCAAAAACCGCTACGTTGGCCGCACTTTTATCATGCCCGGCCAGGCCGTGCGCAAAAAGTCAGTGCGCCAAAAGCTCAACACCATCAACAGCGAGTTCAAAGGCCGCAACGTGCTGCTGGTAGACGACTCTATTGTGCGCGGCACCACGAGTAAAGAGATTGTGCAAATGGCGCGCGACGCAGGCGCCCGCAAGGTGTACCTGGCCAGCGCCGCGCCGCCCGTGCGCTACCCCAACGTGTATGGCATCGACATGCCTACCAGCGAAGAGCTGGTAGCCCATAACCGCACAGTCGAAGAAATTCGCGTCATCATAGGTGCTGATGCGTTGATCTACCAAGAGATAGATGGCATGAAAGCGGCGATTGGCAAGCTCAACCCCGCCATCAAAGACTTTGATGCGAGTTGCTTTGACGGCGTGTATGTGACGGGTGATATATCTAACGCCGACGTCAAACGCATCAACGAAAACCGCGTAGGCACGCAAGACAACGAAGAAGATACTTCGCGGCTGGCGTTGCCTAATCCAAGCTAAACAAACTGAGTGAAGTCAAGTTAGCTAAGCTGAAAAGCACAGCCTTACTTCACCGCCGCTTGGCGCATGCGGCTAGCCAAAAACATCAGGCTAGCGACGGTGATCAAAATACACACTAGCAAAGGTATCGCCATTTGCACCGTGCTAAAGCCGTCGCCCCTTAAAACCCGCAGCATCAAAGTGTTTTGCGCCAGCGCGGGCACCCACAGGTGCCAAGCTTCCTCGCCGGTTTGATTGAAAAGCGCCACCAGCGGCAGCATGCTGACCAGCAGCATCACTACGGTGCTGTTAGCTTGCGCTTCTTTAAAGCTCTTGCACCTGATAGCCACTGCCATCAGCAGGGCCGACGACGCAGCAGCAAACGGCAGCAGCACCAGTAAAAATAGCGCTGTTTCGCGCAAGCCAAACTGAAACATAGCCTGCAATGTGTCGCTGCGCAGCAGCCACTGCCCAGGAAAAAAGCTCAAACAACTGAGCACCGCAATCAGCATGCTCACGGTAGCCACAGCGCCCCATTTGCCTAGGGCCAAAACCCAAGGCGGTACCGGGTTCATTAGCAGCGGCTCTAGCGAGCCGCGTTCGCGCTCGCCCGCTGTGGTGTCTAAGGCTGCATTTAGAGCACCCGTAACTACCGCTAACAACACCATAAACGCCAACATGCCCGTAAATTGCGCCGCCCGGGTTTGGCTATTGGCCAAATCACGCTCTTGAACTTTAATAGGCGACAGCAGTGCTACCGATACACCGCGCAACACCAAACTCAAGGTAGCACGCTCTTGGCTAAAACGGTTCAGCAACTGGGCTACGCGGTTAACACCCGATTCGCTTTGCTTGTTAGAGCTGTCGCTGACTATCTCTACCTCAGGCGTGTCACCCCGCACCATAGCGGCCTCAAAGTCTTTGGGTACCACCACCACCGGGTCGCCCAGCTTAGAGTCACGCAATCGCTGCTCATAATCTGGCGGTGCGATTTTGACTTGCCAAGTCTGGCGCAGCATAAAATTATTCAAACTAGGGGCATGCTCGATGCCCGCCACATACACCACACGTTGCTCAGCTTTGTTTTCTAGTGTGGATATGAGGCTAGACAACGCTACCAGCAACACAGGCCCTATAAACACACTAGAAGCCAACACCACAACAAGTGTGCGTTGGTCGCGCATGGCATCTAGCAACTCTTTGCAAAACACCGCCCAAACTCGATGAAGCAGGTTCATGCGGCCAGCTCCACATCAGCTGCAAAAGCCAGTTTGACAAACACTTCTTCAAAATCAGACTCTTGCGTGCGCTCGCACAGTTCATCCACCGT
>JANOSN010000513.1:0-3764 GCA_031415895.1 Polaromonas sp.
ATAAGTAATGAATGCTTGGACTACAAGCACTTTTCATTGGTAAAAGTGTCTCGAAAGCACACAAATTAGCACCCAGATGCGCTAAGTGCCTGCAGCGCCTTGCCAGTCTTAGCCTCAGTCACCACCACATTGATCTGGCGCGGGTGCTTTTCATTACCCGCCAACGTATTGATTTTGAGTTTTTGCGCCCCGCTGTAGTTACCCAGCGGCACATACTGGCGCACTACAAAGTCGTGGGCTAGGGTTTCGCCTTTGTTCTCGCCCGCAGTCACGCGGCTTGTGTGGTTGTGCTCTGTCACTGTGTAGTGGGCTGTCCATTGGGTTTTGTCGTCTTTGGGGGTGATGGCCGCTTCAAAGCTGTCTTTACCAGTCTGGTTAAACGCTATTTGCACCAGTGAAGGCGTAGTGTCGTTGCCCACCTTGGCGTATTCGCGCACGGTCAGGCTGTTGCGCACAAACTGCGGGGTGTAAATGTTGTCTAAGCGGTTAGCGGCTGACACCGCACGCTGGCGCGTGGTGTGCGCGGGGGCGGCGTAGGGATCTTTCCAGCCGATGTAGTCCCAATAATTGACGTGAAATGCTTGCGCCACCACCTGGCCCTTAGCGTGCGCGGGTTTTAGCGTGCTAAGCCACTGGTCTGCTGGCGGGCACGAGCTGCAGCCCTCGGATGTGTACAGCTCTATGGCCGGGGTGATGGTGGCACCAGACTGTGCTGTGCAGCTGGTTTGCTGCGCAAAAACGGCTGAAGTCCAAGTAAATACTACAAAAGCAGCTATTAATTTAGTAGTAACTTGGGTGGTGGCGTTGCGCATAGTCGGGCTCCTGCAATAAGCTGTTGGTCTGCCCAGCGCCCAATTTCTTACTGCATTATTTTGCGATGGATACGGCGTGTGGCAAACCATACTGCACCAATTGCCAGAGGAATCAATGCACCGGTTAGCACCTCTGGATTGATCGGGGCACCTGCAGCTTTAAGCGCTTTAGTTGCATACAAAATCAAACTCACCGCGTAGTAAGACACCGCCGCTATCGACAGCCCCTCCACCGTGGTTTGCAAACGCAACTGCAGCTGCTGGCCGCGCGTGAGCTTTTCTAGCAATTGCTGGTTTTGCTTTTCGGTGGCAATGTCTACCCGCGTGCGTAGCAGCGCGCTGGTGCGCGATATGCGCTGCGACAGCTCGGTTAAGCGGCGCTGGGTAGCGTTGACGGTGGCCATGGCAG
The DNA here is from genome assembly GCA_031415895.1 of Polaromonas sp. Lineage (GTDB taxonomy): Bacteria > Pseudomonadota > Gammaproteobacteria > Burkholderiales > Burkholderiaceae_C > JAAFIP01. Next base: position 1,222 of record JANOSN010000513.1, read on the forward strand.
GGTCAAGCCTGCGGTGCAAAAAGGCACCCAGGGTTTGCGTGCTGTCAATATTTTTCTCTCGTATCTCAGACAGCCTTTGCTGCACGATGCTGTGGTAAGCCTGCGTGGCTGAAAAACGGTACGCATGGGTAGTAATGGCTTTTTCAACTGCGGCAGCCAGTGCGACTAAGTCACCCAGCAAAGGCTCTTCGGGCAGCGACTGGTTGACTATGTCCATGGTAAGTTGGGCCAGCTTGTCCTCCCACTGGGCTAGCTGCGGGGCCAGTAGCTTAGCGGCGGGCAAGCCGCGCAAGGCCATGAGGCGGTAGGTTTCAATCTCTAGCAGCCGCTGGGCAACGCGGCCTGCACGTAAATGGCTGCCAGAGGCGGGGGCCATCACCAGCATGCGTTCAAAGCCATCACCACGCAGCTGAAAATCACATACCGCCATCGAATGGCTGTCGCGCCCCACCAGTGACGCCAGCACGGGCGTGCTGTGGGCGCTGGGCGAATCAGGTTGCGGCTGCATCCACCGTTTGGCAGCGTTGAGCAGGGCTGATTTATCGTCCCACGGCACGCTCAGCATCCACAAATCTATGGCGGTCATAGTGTGGCCCGGAATCGCGCTGAGCCATTGTGCGTCTAAGCCCAAGCTGCTGCGCAGGGCCTCAGGGTCAGCATCCAGCTGCGTGCCAGCGGGCAAGGGCATTACCAAGGAGTAGCGGGTGAACTCGCTGTGGCGCTCCCATTTGAGAGAGTATTTGTCAAACTGCAGTCGCAGAAAACTCGACTCTAAACTGGCCAAACTTAACTGCGCTTGGCCGGGCAGCCGCTGCAGGTGCGCCAGCTCTGCACTGCGGGGCACCGCCTCATTGAGCACGGCAATGAGCAGTACTAAAGCGGGCAGTTCTATGTTGGCTGCGGGTCTGGCGTGCAGCTCGCTGTACAGCGGCTCGCGCTCGATATGGTCTGAAGGTAAATAACGTTGCATGAGTTGTAATATACGCTGCAAACACAGCCGCCTACCACAATTGCTCAAACCACTTTGGGGTTGCCTGGGCCGCTTGTGGCACACTCCCGCGCTTAAAGTGAAAAATCTGTTGTAAGCCCATGCACACCATCATTGCGCAAATTGCCTTTGAAATCAAAGTACAACCCGCCCAGGTAAAAGCCGCTGTTGACCTGCTGGACGGCGGCGCGACAGTGCCATTTGTAGCGCGCTACCGCAAAGAGGCCACAGGGGGGCTAGACGATATTCAACTGCGTGAGCTGGACTATCGCCTGGGCTATCTGCGCGAGCTGGCCGACAGGCGCACCGCCGTGCTGGAGAGCATTGAATCGCAAGGCAAGCTCACGCCGCAGCTGCGCGCCGCCATCCAGGCCGCACCCACCAAGCAAGAGCTGGAAGACCTGTATTTGCCCTACAAACAAAAGCGCCGCACCAAAGGGCAGATCGCGCGTGAGGCTGGCCTTGAACCGCTGGCGGACAAACTGTTTGCTAACCCGCTGCTAACACCTGCTGATGAAGCGACAGCTTTTGTGAAGCCCGAAAAGCACGAAGACGGCACCGACTTCACCACCGTGCCTGCCGTGCTAGATGGCGCAGGATTTACGACGGTGTCCGCCGTCCTTGACGGCGTACGTGACATTTTGAGCGAACGCTGGGCCGAAGACGCCGCGCTGGTGCAAGGCCTGCGCGAATGGCTGTGGGCTGAAGGGCTGCTGAGCAGCAAACGCATTGAAGGCAAAGACGAAAACAACCCTGATGTGGCAAAGTTTAGAGATTACTTTGACTACGACGAGCCTATTCACCGCGTGCCGTCGCACCGCGCGCTGGCAGTGTTCAGGGGCAGGGCGCTAGAGTTTTTAGAGGCCAAACTGGCGCTACCGCAAGCAGAGCCTGTGTCGGCAGCTTTAGCGGGTGCCGCTGCAAAATCTGTAGCAGTCAGCCTGGCCGAGGCTCGCATAGCCATCCACCTGGGCTGGAGCCACAGCGCCCGCCCCGCAGACGACTTGCTGCGCAAATGCGTGGCCTGGGCCTGGAAGGTCAAACTCAGCTTAAGCCTAGAGCGCGACCTGTTTACCCGCCTGCGTGAAGATGCCGAGAAAGTAGCCATCAAAGTGTTTGGCGACAACCTGCGCGACCTGCTGCTGGCCGCGCCTGCAGGTAAAAATGTAGTGATGGGCCTGGACCCCGGCATTCGCACCGGTGTCAAAGTGGCCGTGGTAGACGCTACTGGCAAGCTGCTAGATACAGCCACCGTGTACCCGCACGAACCGCGCAAAGACTGGGACGGGTCCCTGCACACCTTGCGCCTGCTGGCTGAAAAACACGGCGTGCAGTTAATCGCCATAGGCAACGGCACCGCCAGCCGCGAGACCGACAAGCTGGCTGGGGATTTGATGAAACTGTTAGACAAAACCCCCTCCGTTCGCAACGACCTCACTCCCGTTCGCAACGACATCACTCCCGTTCGCCCTGAGCCTGTCGAAGGGCACGCTAACCCTCCGACAGGCTCAGGGCGAACGGGCAACACCACAATCCAAAAAGTAGTCGTCAGCGA
>JANOSN010000514.1:0-1892 GCA_031415895.1 Polaromonas sp.
TCGAAGCCTTAGCGAACCCTTCGACAAGCTCAGGGCGAACGGAGTAAAGCGAACAGTATTCGATACGCTCCCACCGCTCACCCTGGTCGATGTAGTAGTTTTAAGTCACGCGCTCCGGTTTGGGCAAGCGGGGGCAGCGCAAAATTTCGTAATTGCAGTGTGGTCTTCGGAGATTAATCTTCCTGAATTTTGATCTGACGCCGTTTGCTTGTTGCAGTTCAAAACGCGATACCTTCGCGCTTAGCTCTCAGCGCACCACAAGCGCGTTGCTGTGGCGTAGCGCTGTCGCCACCGATTCGAACTTCGGGCTCGAAGCACGCAGGCGCGGGGATCAGAAATTTAGGCTGTCAGAGCGCAGCGAGTTCCTAAATTTCCCCCGCGTCGAGTACTGCAGATGCTTGCCCGCAGGGCCCGTGGTTCGGGTGGCGATAGTGCTACGCCACAGCAACGCGCGTCCAACTACAACGAACAAGGCAACGAACAAAGCAACAAAACAGAACATTTACCAACGAAAAGTGCCAGTAGTCCAAGTATTTACTACTCAATCAGCTGCAAAATCAATAGCAAACACTACCAACTAAAAATCTTCCCAGGGTTCATAATATTCAACGGATCCAACGCATGTTTGATCGTGCGCATCATGCCCACGGCACCGCTGCCCGTCTCGGCAATTAAAAAGTCTTGCTTGTGCAGCCCAATGCCATGCTCACCCGTACACGTACCCTCTAGTGCCAACGCACGCTCCACCAGTTTGTGGTTCAGCTCTTCTGCAGTTTGACGCTCGGCCGCTGAATTCGGGTCAATCAAATAACCAAAGTGAAAATTGCCATCGCCCACGTGGCCGACTAAAAAGTAGGGCAAGCCGCTGGCATCTGCTTCGGCCACGCTGTCCAGCAAGCAATCAGACAATTTAGAAATGGGCACACACGTATCAGTGCTGATCGCCCGGCAACCCGGCTTGCTTTGAATGGCAGCAAAGTACGCGTTGTGCCGCGCTGTCCATAGGCGCGTGTGGGCCTCGGGCGTGGTGGCCCACTCAAAGGCTTGGCCGCCATTGTCGGTGGCCAGCTCTTGCACGGTTTCGGCTTGCTCTTTCACGCTGGCAGGCGAGCCGTGAAACTCCATCAGCAGCATCGCTTCTTCGCGCAGCCCCAGCTTACTGTGCGCGTTGACCATGCGCACGGTGTTAGCGTCAATCAGCTCAACCCGCGCTATCGGCACGCCCAGCTGAATCAGTTGAATGGTTGTCGTCACTGCCTCGGCAATGCTTGGGAAAGAGCAGGTCGCCGCGCTAATCGCCTCGGGTATCGGGTACAGCTTGAGCGTAATCTCAGTCATCACACCCAGCGTACCTTCGCTGCCCACCATCAGGCGGGTGAGGTCATAACCTGCGGATGATTTTTTGGCACGTGTGCCGGTGCGAATAATCTCGCCGCTGGCCGTCACCACTTCTAGCGCCAACACGTTTTCGCGCATGGTGCCATAGCGCACGGCGTTGGTGCCGCTGGCGCGCGTAGCGCTCATGCCGCCCAGTGTGGCGTCGGCACCGGGGTCGATCGGAAAGAACAAGCCGGTGCTTTTGACCTCATCATTGAGCGCCTTGCGGCACACGCCCGCTTGCACCGTCACGGTCAGGTCATCAGCGTTGATGCTTAAAATTTTGTTCATGCGGCCCACGTCCACACTGATGCCGCCTTGCACCGCCAGCAAATGGCCTTCTAGCGAGCTGCCCACGCCAAACGGAATGACGGGGGTTTTGTATTGCGCAGCCAGCTTAATAGCGTCGGCCACATCTTGGGTGCTTTCGGCAAACACTACAGCAGCGGGGGGCGGCACCTCAATAAAAGCGGACTCGTCACGGCCATGCTGTTCGCGGATGATTTGCGCGGTGG
>JANOSN010000515.1:0-3321 GCA_031415895.1 Polaromonas sp.
AGGTATTTCCAGTTGATCGAGCCCTGACCGGATTCGTACTGCGTTTTTACGACCTCCTCGAATACCTCGCGGACATCGCCGGTCGCCGTATCCGCGATGCGGAATTTCGCCTTTTTGTGGTCACGTGAGCTCGATACAAACGCCAGCTTGCTGCCATCTGGCGATAAAGCGATGTTCGTAATCACCGCGCCTTGTGACACATCAAGGCTTACCTGCGGCGACAAATCTGTCAGCGCGCCCGTGCCTATGTCCCTTACCAGCGCCCGCGCAGGCCCCAAGGCGGCGGTTTCATAGCCACCCAAATAGATGGTGGTGGGCAGTGCGATCAAGGCTACGCGGTTGCCATCGTCGGAAATGGACTGGAAACGATAGCCCGCTGTATTTGAAAACGCATTGCGTGGTGGCGCTACGTTGGTGAGAGCCCCGGTGCGCAGGTTCTTTACAAAAATCGCTGCCTCAGTGACTACCGGTGGTGAGAATGCGCCACCGCCAACGACTTCGGGATTCATGAAAACCACGTAGTTAGCATCTGGTGTCATGCCTAGACAGGTAGAGACAGCTTGTAGCTGGCCGCCACCACTGTTGGTGCTGACCCGGGCAATCGCGCCGGTGCGTACATTCTTCACAAACACATCCTCGGTGTTGTTGCTGTCTCCTGCTACCAGTGCGCTAGACCTGGAGGAAAACGCGACTTGCGAGCCGTCTGCAGAAACGGCGCAGTTGGAGCCATCAGATGCTCGCCCACTGGCACTGGTAGAGGCCAATACCAATGAGGCATCGACCGGTGTGACGACAGGGTTAGGGTCTACCGGTGGTGGATTCGGCCTGGCCTTAGATTGTTCGGAGGCCTTGTCGCTGTTAGCGTCTTGGCTACCAATGGCGTTACCGCTGGCCTGTACATTGTCATCTGCTTCACCGCCGCCGCATGCGGCTATGCCCAGTAGCACAGCCGAAGCTATCGCCGTAGCAATCATATCTTTAGGGTTAATCCGTCGCATCATGCATCTCCATGAACAGGCAATAGCGCCTTCACCCATTCCACCAGCGATGGCGCGGCAAATCCTCACCGCAAGCTCAAATGGCAGTGACGGGTTCGTGATAACTGTATAAATGAGTATCACTAAATCAGGCCTTTTGCGTGAACAGTGCCGCTATTGGCGATAATCGCGGGTTGCCCCACGCCCCATGCTAGACATTACCTTCCCCGAATCCCTGCCCGTATCCGCTCGCCGTGACGAGATTGCCACCGCTATCCGAGACCACCAAGTGGTGATCGTGTGTGGCGAGACGGGGTCGGGCAAGACGACGCAGCTGCCTAAAATTGCATTGGCTTTAGGCTGTGGCAAGCTGAATTACCCGCCCGGCAAGGGGCGTTTGATCGGCCACACCCAGCCGCGCCGCATTGCCGCTACGTCAGTGGCCAAGCGGATTGCTGAAGAACTGAAAACGTCGCTGGGCGATGTGGTGGGCTATAAGGTGCGGTTTCAAGACCGTCTCTCGCGGGATGCGTCGGTCAAGCTGATGACCGACGGTATTTTGCTGGCAGAGACGCAGGGCGACCCAGATTTGAAGGCGTATGACACGCTGATCATCGACGAGGCGCATGAACGCTCGCTGAACATTGACTTTTTGCTGGGCTATTTAAAGCAGTTGTTGCCGCGTCGCCCGGATTTGAAAATCATCGTGACTTCGGCCACGATTGACGCTGACCGATTTGCACGGCATTTTGAATCTGCCAAAGGCCCTGCGCCGGTCATCATGGTCAGTGGCCGCATGTTTCCGGTAGAGCAGCGCTACCGCCCTTTTGAAGAAACCCGCGACTATGACCTGAACAGCGCGATAACGGACGCCACCGATGAACTATGGCAGGGCGGTGGTGGTGGTGGCGACATACTGGTTTTTTTACCCGGCGAGCGCGAGATACGCGAGGCCGCTGACCACTTGCGCAAACACCTGGCTAACAAGCCGCTGCACCGCAACGCCGATGTGATCCCGCTGTTTGCACGCCTGTCCCAGCAAGAGCAAGACCGCGTGTTTGACGTGGGCAATGGCAAACGCATCGTGCTGGCTACCAACGTGGCCGAAACCTCGCTCACGGTGCCCGGCATTCGCTATGTGATCGACGCAGGCACCGCGCGCGTGAAACGCTACAGCTTTAGAAACAAAGTCGAGCAACTGCTGGTGGAGCCCATTGCCCAAGCTGCGGCTAACCAAAGGGCAGGACGCTGCGGGCGCGTGGCTGATGGTATTTGCATCAGGCTGTATGAGCAAAAAGATTTTGATGAACGACCCAAGTTCACCGACCCAGAGATTTTGCGTAGCTCGCTAGCGGGTGTGATCTTGCGCATGAAAGCGCTGCACTTAGGGCATGTAGAAGATTTTCCGTTTATCGAACCACCCCAGCGCCGCGCTATTGCCGATGGCTACGACCTGCTGCAAGAGCTGGGCGCGGTGGATGAATACAACGAGCTGACCGCACTGGGCGCTGAGCTGTCGCGCCTGCCGCTAGACCCGCGCATAGGCCGCATGATCATTGAGGCGCGCAGCCGCAACGCGCTGGACGAAGTGCTGGTCATTGCCAGCGCACTGAGCGTGCAAGACGTGCGCGACCGCCCGATGGAAGCGCAGCAACAAGCTGACGAAGCGCATAAAAAGTTTGACGATGAAAAAAGTGAATTCAGCAGTTACTTAAAGCTGTGGGGCTGGATTAACGCGGCACGCGGGGGAGGCCATGAGAAGGCTTCGACAAGCTCAGCCCGAACGGGGAGTAACAATCAATCCGTTCGTCCTGAGCTTGCCCTAGGGCATGCGACCCATAAGCTGTCAAACCGTCAGTACGAGCAGTTGCTGCGCCAAAACTTTGTCAGCATACGCCGCGTTCGCGAATGGCGCGACATTTATTCGCAGCTGCACACCGTGGTGACGGAGCATGGATGGCTGCGCCCGGCGCAGGGCCGCCCCAAACCGGGCACGGCCCCCTCGGGGGGCAGCGCAGACGCACAGCGCCAAGCGTGGGGGCCTGTAGCAAATAAACCTGCTAGCTATGAGCAATTGCATTTGTCGATGCTGTCGGGCCTGCTAGGTAACATTGGCTGGAAGCTAGAAGATGCTTCGACAGGCTCAGCACAGGCTGAATATCTGGGTGCACGTGGTATCAAGTTTTATCGCCACCCTGGCGCTAACCTGAGCAAAAAACCGGGTCGCTGGATTGTGGCGGCTGAGCTGGTGGATACGTCACGCTTGTTTGGCCGAGGCATTGCCGCAATAGAGCCGCAGTGGATAGAGCAAGTGGGTAGCCACCTACTTAAAAAGCAGTTGCTA
>JANOSN010000516.1:0-4634 GCA_031415895.1 Polaromonas sp.
AATAAGAGGAACAACATGAGTCAAAAAATTGCATACGTGACCGGTGGCATGGGCGGCATCGGAACTGCTATTTGACAGCGCAATCGCACATTACCCCATGTGCAACCCACCATTGAGCGAGAAGTCAGCACCAGTAGCGTAGCCACCTTCCACCGACGATATCCACGAAATGATCGAGGCGATTTCTTCCGGGCTGCCCAAACGCTTAGCCGGTACACCGGAGACGATTTTCTCCAGCACGTCGGGGCGAATGGCTTTGACCATGTCGGTGCCGATGTAGCCAGGGCTGACGGTGTTGACCGTCACGCCTTTGCTGGCCACCTCTTGGGCTAAGGCCATCGTGAAGCCGTGCAAACCGGCTTTGGCAGTGGAGTAGTTGACCTGACCAAACTGACCTTTTTGGCCGTTGACCGATGAAATATTGATGATGCGGCCAAAGCCAGCTTCGATCATGTCTTCGATGACTTGTTTGGTCACATTAAACATGCTGTCCAGGTTGGTGGAGATCACGGCGTCCCAGTCGGCTTTGCTCATTTTGCGAAATTGGCCGTCGCGGGTGATGCCTGCGTTGTTGACCAGCACGCTCACGGGGCCATGCTCGGCCTTGACTTTGGCAAAGGCTGCCACGGTGCTGTCCCACTCGCCTACGTTACCTACTGAGGTGTAGAAGGTGTAGCCCAGGACTTTTTGTTCGTCGATCCACTTGGCAAAGTCGCGCGTAGGGCCGCACCCTGCGATCACTTTAAAACCGTCTTTGTGCAGGCGCTGGCAAATAGCAGTTCCGATGCCACCCATGCCACCGGTCACGTATGCAATTTTTTGACTCATGTTGTTCCTCTTATTGTAAAACCTCTACTTTAGTACGTTTATCAAACTTACCACCTAACGCAAACACTAATGGAAACGTTAAACGCAAAGAGTCAATGTCTTACAACAATTCAATATATCCGCCGACAAACCTGCAGCAACTTAAAAATTAAGATGGCTTACCAACTATCAAATTCATGACATTTCGTAATTTTTTCAAATGGTTACTGGGCTCAATTTTTTTGCTTTTAGTGATAATCGCATTGCTGATCACCGTTATAGGCTGGAATTGGTTGCGCGGCCCGATAGAGAGAGCAGCGCTTGCAAAAACCGGTCGCGCACTGGCTATTAACGGCGATCTGACGATTAAACTTGCTTGGCCATTGCCAATTTTGCGGGCTGAAAAAGTGACCTTTGCCAACCCACCCTGGGCTAAGCAAGCTCAGATGGCCAGCACCGATGCGGTACAGATCACGCTTAATTTGCCGCAGTTGCTGCGCAAACAAATCACCATTCCCGAAGTATCGTTAGAGAATCCCGTGGTGTCTTTAGAGCAAGGTCTTGGCGGACGCAAAAATTGGCTGCTGGATCTGCAACAGCAGGACGAAGGAGCGCGGCTTGACATTGGGCGACTGTCGCTGGATAAGGGCAAACTGAGCTATGACGATGCCGCTGAAAAAACAAGCTTACGCGCGGATGTGTCCACCGCCAGTGGTGACGCATTGCGATCAGATTTATCATTCAGTGTACTGGGCCAATACAAAGGCATCTCCACGAAGGCCCAAGGTAGTGGTGGCCCTGTTTTGGCGCTACGCGACCAGAGCTTGCCCTACCCGATCAAAGTCAACGCCACACTAGGTCAGACCGTGGTGGCAGCTAATGGCACTATCACAGGGTTGTTAACAGCTACTGCGTTAGACATGCGCATGAACTTGCGCGGTGCCAGCATGGAGCAGCTGTACCCGCTACTGGGCATTACTTTTCCTGTGACCCGTGCTTACGCCACCGAGGGTCATTTGGTGCGTGTGGGCACCTTGTGGCGGTATGACAAATTCTCAGGTCGGGTAGGCGACAGTGATATTGCGGGATCGCTGCAAGTTGACACCGCGCGCGAGCGGCCCACATTAACTGCAGACTTAACTTCCAATGTTCTGGACTTGGAAGATCTGGCGCCCATGATTGGATCGGCTCCTGAGCCCACTGACAAAAAAGTGGCTGGCGTCGCAGCTACCAAAGCACCGCCACCGTCTGACCGCGTACTTCCAGAAATACCTTTCAAAGCTGATCGTTGGGACAGCGTGAACGCCAAAGTAAGTCTGCGCGCTAAAACTATTCGCCGTGTGAAGCAACTACCTTTAGAAGGCTTAAATGCACAAATGAGTTTGCAAGATTCTGTGCTCACATTAGAGCCGTTTAACTTTGGCTTGGCAGGCGGTCAAATTAACACGGCGATTTCACTAGACGGGCGCAAAAACCCTATCCAAGCGCGAGCCAAGGTTAAAGTGCGCAAAGTGCTGATTTCCAAGTTGTTTCCAGAATCAGGCTTGACCAAAACTGGTATTGGCCAGATCAATGGAGACTTCGACTTGGCAGGCACAGGCAACTCGGTGGGTCGCATGCTCGCAACGACGAATGGCAGCGTAGCCGTGGTGGTGGCAGGTGGAGAGATTAGCCAACTGATGATGGAAAAAGTAGGCCTGCATCTGTGGGAAATATTGCGACTGAACATTACCGGAGACAAGCTGGTCAAACTGCGTTGTGCAGTGGCAGACTTTGATGTCAAGCAAGGCAATATGCAAACGCGTGCATTGGTGTTTGACACTGAAGTCACCACTATATTAGGCACTGGCAATATTGACTTAGGGCAAGAGCGGATCGACTTAATCTTAAACCAAAAAACCAAAAATACCAGTCCTTTAGCTCTGCGCACCCCCATATTGGTGCGTGGTAGTTTTGCCAAGCCTGTGGCAGAGATTGACACAGGCCCGCTAGCTTTGCGAGCTATTGCTGCTGTAGTGCTAGGCACCATTAATCCTCTGCTAGCTTTATTACCTTTAATAGATGCAGGCCCTGGGCGCGACAGTGACTGCGGCCAACTGATTGACGAAGCTAAATCCACAGCGCCAGCGGCCAAGAAGAAATGACACAGCGTCTGCTAATCCTCATATTTAACTTAACCAACGCGAGAAAATTATCATGCAATACCGACGTTTAGGCCGTAGCGGCCTGCAAGTAAGCGAGCTGTCACTAGGCTCATGGGTTACCTACTCCACTCAAGTTGACACTGCTGCGGCACGCGAAATGCTAGCCGCTGCAATGGATGCAGGTGTGAATTTTTTTGACAATGCCGAGGCCTATGCTGGCGGCAAAAGTGAAACCGTAATGGGTGATGCCATCAGGGCCTTGAAATGGCCGCGGCTTAAATACATTGTGTCGACTAAGTTCTACTGGGGCATAGACCGGGATGGCCAACCCGTCAACCATAAAGACACTTTGAACCGAAAATACTTGATGCAGGCCATTGATGGATCGCTGCAGCGCATGGGCTTAGATTTTATTGACTTGGTCTATTGCCACCGACCCGACCCGCATACCCCATTAGAAGAGACTGTGTGGGCGATGAGCGACATGATCTCCCTCGGCAAAGCGCAGTACTGGGGCACCAGCGAATGGTCAGGCGCTGAGATACGCGCAGCTTGGGACATTGCCGACAAGCACCATCTGCACAAGCCAGTCATGGAGCAGCCGCAGTACAACTTGTTTCACCGACAAAGGGTTGAACAAGAATACTCCCGCTTATATGAAGATATCGGCCTAGGCCTTACCACCTGGAGCCCGCTGGCCAGTGGCCTGCTAACTGGTAAATACAAAAACGGCGTACCCGAAGGCAGCCGCGGCGCGCTGAAAGACTTAGAGTTTTTGGTCAAAGGGCTGACCGATGCAGATAAAAATACTGCAGTAACGCAACTGCAATCTGTCGCTGACGAATTGAGCTGCAGCCTAGCCCAGATGGCTATTGCGTGGGCTGCGCACAACCCACGCGTAAGCACGGTCATCATGGGTGCATCAAAGATCGCTCAGTTACACGACAACCTTAAAGCGTTGGATGTAATACCTAAGCTCACGTCAGAGATGATGGCAAAAATTGACAAAATCACCTTGCCCCTGGCTAGATAGTTTCGTAGTTAACGCTCTACGCACATCGACACACCCATGCCGCCACCAATGCATAGGGCAGCCACGCCTTTTTTGGCGTTGGTGCGCTGCATCTCGTGCAGCAGCGTGACCAAAATGCGGCAACCGGACGCACCAATCGGGTGACCGATGGCGATAGCGCCACCGTTAACGTTGACCTTGGCTGCGTCAATACCTAGTTCTTTGTTAACAGCGCAGGCTTGTGCGGCAAAGGCTTCGTTCAGCTCAAACAAATCTACCTCGCTGGCCTTCCAGCCTGCGCGCTCTAGCGCCTTGCGCGTAGCGGGCACGGGGCCCATGCCCATGGTGGCGGGGTCTAGGCCGCTGGTGCCGAACGAGCGGATGGTGGCCAGCGGTGTGAGGCCCAGCTCTTTAGCTTTGGCGGCTGACATGACGACTACGGCGGCCGCACCATCGTTTAAGCCGGATGCATTGCCAGCAGTCACGCCACCGGCTTTGTCAAACGCGGGGCGCAAACCTGCCAACACTTCAGCGCTGGTTTTTTTGTTAATGAATTCGTCGCTATTAAAAACAATCGCGTCGCCCTTTTTTTGAGGGATGACCACATCGACAATTTCAGCAGCAAATTTGCCAGCGGCTTGTGCAGCGGCGGCTTTGGTTTGCGAGCCCAG
>JANOSN010000517.1:0-8405 GCA_031415895.1 Polaromonas sp.
CCAAAGACCTGGCGCGTGCGCTGAGCCTGGTGTCCATCCGGGTGATCGAGACCATTCCCGGCAAAAACTACATGGCGCTGGAGCTGCCCAACGCCAAGCGGCAGTCCATCAAGCTCAGTGAAATTCTGGGCTCGCAGGTCTACAACGAGGCCAAGTCGCTGCTCACCATTGGCCTGGGCAAAGACATTGGCGGCAACGCCGTGGTGGCTGACCTGGCCAAAATGCCGCACTGCCTGGTGGCGGGTACCACGGGTTCGGGTAAGTCGGTCGGTATCAACGCCATGATTTTGAGCCTGCTCTACAAGGCCGATGCGCGCGATGTGCGCCTGTTGCTGATCGACCCGAAGATGCTGGAAATGAGCGTTTATGAGGGTATTCCGCACCTGCTGTGCCCGGTAGTGACCGACATGCGGCAGGCGGCGTATGGCCTGAACTGGTGCGTGGCCGAGATGGAAAAACGCTACAAGCTGATGAGCAAGCTGGGCGTTCGCAATCTGGCCGGCTACAACGTGAAGATGGACGATGCCAAAGCACGCGGCGAATTCATCTACAACCCCTTCTCGCTTACCCCCGATTCACCCGAGCCACTAGAGCGCCTGCCCCACATCGTAGTTGTGATCGACGAGCTGGCTGACTTGATGATGGTGGTGGGCAAAAAGATTGAGGAACTGATTGCACGCCTGGCGCAAAAAGCCCGCGCCGCAGGCATCCATTTGATTTTGGCCACCCAGCGCCCCAGCGTAGACGTGATTACCGGCTTGATCAAGGCCAACATTCCTACCCGCATCGCCTTCCAGGTGTCCAGCAAGATCGACAGCCGCACCATCCTGGACCAAATGGGCGCTGAGGCCCTGCTAGGCATGGGCGACATGTTGTACATGCCCAGCGGTACGGGCTTGCCCATCCGCGTGCACGGTGCGTTTGTGAGTGATGAAGAAGTGCACCGCGTGGTGGCTTACCTAAAAGAACAAGGCGGCGAACCTAATTACATCGAAGGCGTGCTCGAGGGCGGAACTGTGGACGGTGAAGATGGTCTGAACCTAGACGGCGAGGGCAGCGGCGGGGAGAAAGACCCCATGTATGACCGCGCCGTAGAAATCGTGCTGAAAAACCAAAAAGCCAGTATTTCTCTAGTGCAGCGGCACCTAAGCATTGGCTATAACAAAGCCGCTAATTTGCTAGAAGCAATGGAGAAAGCAGGCCTAGTGACCGCCATGAACGGCCGTGGACAGCGCGAGATTTTGGTACCGGGTAGAAACGATTGACATAGAAAGTCTCCATGATTAAAGCGATAGTTGCTACTTTTTTAATAGCTACATGTGCAATAAATACTTGGGCTGATGGCTTAAATGGCTTGGAGAACTTTCTTAAGTCGACCAAGTCAGGACGCGCTGACTTTACCCAGACCGTGACATCCCCTGCCCGCGATGGCCAAGCACCCAGGGTAAAAACTTCTACGGGTACGTTTGAATTTTTGCGGCCCAATCGCTTTAAATTTGTGTACAAAAAACCCTTCGAACAAGTGTTGGTCGCTGATGGTCAAACACTGTGGATGCACGACTTGGACTTGAACCAAGTTACTGCTAACAAACAAGCCAACATCTTGGCCAGCACGCCAGCTGCCATCATCGCATCGTCACCCGATCTGAAAAGCTTAGAGCTGCATTTCAGTCTGAAAGCAGTCCCGTCGTCCCCCGGCGATGCAGAGGGCACCAGTTGGGTACTAGCCACCCCGAAGGCAAAAGAAGGCAGTTTGCAGACCATTCGTGTGGGCTTTAAGACCGCCACAGACGAATTGGCTAGCTTAGACATTGTGGACACGTTTGGCCAACGATCGCAGCTGAAGTTTCAAAAGTTCGAGGTCAATCCTGCGCTGGCTGGCGATGTGTTTGTGTTCAAACCACCTGCAGGGGCAGATGTGATTAAGCAGTAGATTTTATTCAACTATGCTATTTATTTGATAGCTACTCAAGTAATGAACACTTGGACTATGGGGATATTTCGTTGGTAAATCGCGCTTTTAACTGACGGAGAGCCACAAACTCAGCTCCGCGTGCCTTCACTACTATGGCGGCAAGGACACCATGTATGCCAAGGGAGAGTTAAAACGAAACCTGGATAAACCAAAACCTAAGGGAAAGCCCCAATACTTCATCCATGCATATTTTTCATAATTAGGTATTCATTAGTATTTTGCATAGTTTTGCGGGCAAACAGCATTGGCCTATTTGACCCAATAAACCTACAGTTCTCCCATACACACACCACTGGGTAGAACCAATATGACCACCACAGCAACCAGCAACTCCAGCCACCGCACTGAGCACGATTTTTTGGGCGAAATGCAGATTCCGGCCAACGCCTACTGGGGCGTGCACACCGCGCGCGCGGTAGACAACTTTCCTATCTCTGGCACCGCCATCTCTGCCATGCCCGACTTGATCCGTGCCTTTGGCTTTGTCAAAAAAGCTGCAGCTCGTGCTAATGCTGACCTGGGCGCGCTAGACCGCAAACGCGCAGCCGCCATCATCTTGGCCTGTAATGATTTGATAGACGGCAAGCACCACAGCGAGTTTGTGGTGGACGTGATCCAAGGCGGCGCAGGCACATCTACCAACATGAATGCTAACGAAGTGCTGGCCAATATTGCGCTAGAAAAACTAGGGCACGAGAAAGGCCGCTACGACGTGCTGCACCCTAACGACCACGTTAACGCATCGCAAAGTACCAACGACGTGTACCCCACCGCCGTGCGTATTGCGCTGTGGACAGGCATTGATCGCTTGCTGGGCTCCATGGCCATTTTGCGTAAGGGCTTTGAAGCTAAAGCCGATGAATTCAAAGACATTTTGAAAATTGGCCGCACTCAATTGCAAGACGCAGTGCCCATGACGCTAGGCCAAGAGTTTTTAACCTACGCCATCATGATCGGCGAGGACGAGGCCCGCTTGCGAGAAGCCCGCGCACTCATTGAAGAAATCAATCTGGGCGCTACCGCCATTGGCACAGGCATTAACGCACCCGCAGGTTACGCAGATTTAGCCTGCAAATTTTTAGCTGAAGAATGCTCCATTCCTGTGATCAAAGCCATGAATTTGATTGAAGCCACGCAAGACACTGGCGCGTTTGTGCAACTGTCGGGTGTGCTCAAACGGATTGCCTGCAAGCTCAGCAAAATTTGCAACGACCTGCGCTTGTTGTCCAGCGGCCCACAGGCAGGCTTTGGCGACATCAAGCTGCCAGCGCGCCAAGCGGGTTCGTCCATCATGCCGGGCAAGGTCAACCCCGTGATACCGGAGGTGATGAACCAAGTGGCGTTTGAGGTCATTGGCAACGACATTACTGTCACTATGGCCAGCGAGGCGGGGCAATTGCAGCTCAACGCGTTTGAACCCATCATGGGTTGGAGCCTTTTCAAAAGCATTTCACACCTCAGTCAAGCCTGCTTAACGCTGCAGGCCAACTGCGTGGCGGGCATTGAGGCCAACCGCGAGCTGCTGGCCAAACGGGTGAGCGAGTCGGTCACCTTAGTTACGGCATTGAACCCGCTGATTGGCTACGAAAAATCTGCCTTGATCGCGAAAACTGCTATGGCCACTGGTATGCCTATCGCAGAAGTGGCTGAAAGCTTAGGCATCATGACCAAGGCACAGATGCAAGCGCTGTTGGTGCCCGACAAGCTGACGCGGCCTTTGCAGTTGGCTACGTAAAGTTGGTTAACTGTCAGCAAATGGGCACAGACCCTGCTTACAGTCATCAAAATCAATCACCATTAGAGACAAAGAAATGAATACATCTTTCCGCAGGGCAACTTTAAGCGCTGCCATGCTGTGCTGCACCAGCGCGGCTATGGCTCAACCTTTGGTCGTGGACCGTGTGAAAGCAGGCGGCGACATTATTATTGCGCACCGTGAATCATCGGTACCATTTTCTTACCTAGACGCTGACAAAAAGCCTGTGGGCTATGCGGTGGATCTGTGCATGAAGCTGGCCGCAGCAGTGCGCGCCAAGCTGGGCGCCAAAACTGGCGGTATCACCTATTTGATGGTCACGCCTGCCAACCGCATCAGCGTGATCGAAAGCGGCAAAGCTGATATGGAGTGCGGCTCTACCACCAATAACGCCGAGCGCCGCCAAAAAGTGGCCTTCACCGTGCCCCACTTCATTACAGGCGCACGCATGCTGGTGCGCGCTGACAGCCCCGCTCTAAGGATAGAAGACTTAGCTGGTAAAAAAGTAGTTTCCACCAAAGACACCACCCCGCTCAAAGCACTCGAATCCGCAAACCGAGAACGGTTGATAGGCTTGACCATCATAGAAGCCCAAGATCATGCCAAAGCTGTGGACATGGTAGAAAAGGGCGAGGCCGATGCTTTTGTGATGGACGATGTGCTGCTGTACGCTCTGGCTGCTGGCCGCTCCAACCCCAAAGGACTTAAAGTGGTGGGCAAGTTTCTCAGCACCGAGCCCTTGGCTATCATGCTACCCAAAAACGACCCAGCGTTTAAAAAGCTGGTGGACACTGAGATGAAGCGCTTGGTTAACAGCCGCGAAATTTACGCCATCTACGACAAATGGTTCATGCAACCCATTCCGCCTAAAAACACCGCTCTGAGTTTGCCAGTGAGTTATTTGCTGCGCGATTTTTGGAAATACCCTACCGATTCAGTGCCGTTTTAAACTTGATTGAAACGCTGCATCAGCAGGGTTAATACAATGCGTTTGCTCTTTATGCACCAAATGCATAGTTAGGCTTGTGTTTCGCGGGTATACCCGCAAGCTGCAAAATTTAAAATCTCGTTGTTGAATAGTTAGTGTTTAGTTTTATTTTCCTCACGCTTTATTTTCTGGAGAAATTATGAAAAAGCAATTGATCGCTCTCGCAGTCATGGCTGTTGCCTCTAGCGCATTCGCGCAGGCCACGTCTACCCTTGACAAAGTCAAAGCCTCTGGTGCTATCACCATGGGTGTGCGTGACTCTTCTGGCGCGCTGTCTTATACCTTGGGTGATGGCAAGTACGCTGGCTACCACGTTGAAGTGTGCCAGCGCATCATCGCTGACATCGAAAAAGCTGTAGGCAAAAAGCTGGCTGTGACCTACACGCCCGTGACTTCACAAAACCGCATTCCTTTGGTGCAAAACGGCACCGTGGACATTGAGTGTGGCTCCACCACCAACACTGCGGTTCGCCAAAAAGACGTGTCATTTGTAGTGACCACCTATGTTGAAGAAGTGCGTATTGCAGTGAAAGCTAACAGCGGCATCACCGCTATTGCCCAGCTCAATGGCAAAAACGTAGCGACCACCACAGGTACCACGTCTGTGCAGTTACTGCGCAAGAATGAGCGCGCCACTGGCGTTGACTTTAAAGAAGTGTTTGGTAAAGACCACGCTGACAGCTTCTTGCTGTTGGAATCTGGCCGCGCTGATGCGTTTGTGATGGACGGCCAAATTTTGGCAGGCAATATTGCTACCGCTAAAACCCCAGCTGACTTCAAAATTGTCGGCGAAGTTTTAAGCGTAGAGCCGATTGCCATCATGATTCGCAAAGACGACCCCACCATGAAGAAGCTGGCTGACGACACCGTGAAAGCCATGATCAAATCTGGCGACATGGCCAAGAGCTACGATAAGTGGTTTACACAGCCCATCCCTCCAAAGAACGCTAAAGTGGGCCTACCTGCTAGCGACGCTACCAAAGCCGCTTGGGCCACGCCTAACGACAAGCCTGTTGAAGACTACGTGGCTAAAAAGTAAAGTAGATTCAAGCTATGAAAGTTATGGGTTAGCCTCAAAAACTCATAGCTTAAGTATCTGTAGACCCCGCCTTGCGCTTGCTGTGGCGGGGTTTTTGCTTTAATGTAGAGACGCTTTGTGGCTGCTAATGCACAAGACGCAACCGATCAACAATAACAAGCGAGGTTGAGACACTTCATGGCATTAGATTTCACGGTTTTACTTAACGACGACGGCGGCGGGCGCACCTACCTGCAGTGGCTGTTTGACGCCTGGGGCTGGACGCTGGCGGTAGCCGGTGCCTCGTGGGTGGTGGCGATGGTGGTGGGTGCCATCATTGGCACCTTGCGCACCTTGCCCGACAGCCCTTGGCTCACCCGGTTTGCCAACGCATGGGTCGAGTTGTTTCGCAACATCCCCTTATTGGTGCAAATTTTCTTGTGGTACTTTGTGGTGCCCAAAATGTTCCCGATTATGAAATCGATGCCGAGTTTTATCTTGGTAGTTTTTGCATTAGGCTTTTTTACTTCAGCGCGTATTGCCGAACAGGTACGTGCAGGCATTCAGGCGTTGCCGCGTGGCCAGCGCTATGCCGCTATGGCAGTGGGCTTTACTACGTGGCAAACCTACCGCTACGTACTGCTGCCGATGGCGTTTCGCATCGTGCTGCCGCCGCTGACCAGCGAGTCTATGAACTTGCTGAAAAACTCATCTGTAGCGTTTGCCGTGTCGATTGCCGAGCTAACGATGTACGCCCTGCAAGTAGGCGAAGAAACCTCTAAACCCACTGAGGCGTATTTGGCTGTGACGGTGTTGTATGCACTGTCGGCCTTTGCAGTGAATCGCGTGATGGCCTACATAGAAAAGCGCACCAAAGTACCCGGCTTTATCGTGGCCGGTGGCACAGGCGGGGGGCACTAAGATGTTTAACTTAGACTTTTCATTCCTCACCTGGGACATCTTTAGCAAGTTCATTGCTAAAGGATTTATATTCAGTTTAGAACTGACAGCTATTGCCACTATTGGCGGCATTGCACTTGGCACCGTGCTGGCGCTCATGCGCTTGTCGGGTAAAAAATGGCTTGCCGTACCCGCCGTCATTTACGTCAACGGTTTGCGCAGCATTCCGCTGGTGATGGTGATTTTGTGGTTCTTCTTACTGGTGCCACTACTGATCGGCCGGCCTATTGGCGCAGAGCTGTCTGCTGTGGTCACCTTCATCGCTTTTGAAGCCGCTTACTTTAGCGAGATCATGCGGGCGGGCATACAGTCCATCCCGCGTGGCCAGGTGCATGCAGGGCAGGCGCTGGGTATGACCTATGGACAAAACATGAAGCTGGTGGTGTTGCCCCAAGCCTTTCGCAACATGCTGCCGGTGCTGCTCACGCAAACCATCATCTTGTTCCAAGACACCTCGCTGGTGTATGCCATTGGTGCGTATGACTTGCTCAAAGGCTTTACCACTGCAGGCGCTATCTATGGCCGCAAAGAAGAGATGTACATCATTGCTGCAGTCATGTATTTCATCTTGTGTATTGCGCTATCGTTTGCAGTGAAAAAGCTGCAGGCCAAGATAGCCATCATCCGTTAAGAACCTTTAGATTTGGAGAACAAAAATGATTGAAATGAAAAACGTATCTAAGTGGTACGGCAAAGTCCAAGTGCTCAATAACTGCAGCACGAGTCTTAAAAAAGGTGAAGTGGTAGTCGTGTGTGGCCCGTCAGGCTCAGGCAAATCCACCCTCATAAAAACCATCAACGCACTAGAGCCGATACAAAAAGGCGAAATTTGGGTGGACGGCGTAGGCATTCACGACCCCAAAACCGATTTACCCAAACTGCGCTCAAAAGTCGGCATGGTGTTTCAACACTTTGAACTTTTCCCGCATTTGAGCGTGACCGAAAACCTCACCATCGCACAAATGAAAGTGTTAGGCCGCAGCACAGAAGAATCCAACACACGCGGGCTAAAAATGCTAGACCGCGTAGGCCTGATGGCGCACAAAGACAAATTTCCTGGCCAGCTATCAGGCGGCCAGCAGCAGCGCGTAGCCATTGCCCGCGCCCTGAGCATGGACCCCATCGTCATGTTGTTTGACGAGCCCACCTCAGCCCTAGACCCCGAGATGGTGGGCGAAGTGCTAGATGTGATGGTGAAACTGGCCAACGAAGGCATGACCATGATGGTGGTCACCCACGAAATGGCCTTTGCCCGCAAAGTAGCCAGCCGCGTGATTTTTATCGACGTGGGTGGCAATATTTTGGAAGACTGCAATAAAGATGAGTTCTTTAACCATCCAGAGAATCGCCAGACGCGGACTAAAGAATTTTTGTCGAAGATTTTGGCGCATTGAGACTTGCTACTCTGCGGGAAAGAAAGGCGGCTTCGGTCGCTTTTTTTACGCCTTTGCGGGCGCTGGATTTGGCTTCGCGGGATCAGGCCGGCGGCGTGCTCAGCTGCGCGGCTGTCCTCCGTGTCGGCCTAGGGCCGACTACTCCCCCTTGATGCCGCTTCGCTGAGCACACCACCGACCTGATCTTGCGAGGTGGTGGGTGCTTAACCATTGCGTATCCACCATGGTCGCAGCCTCGGCGCTTGGTGTGAGTAGCGCAGCGACATCAAGGAGGAGGCCAAAGGCCGGGGGACAGTCGCGGAGCTACTCACACC
>JANOSN010000518.1:0-2278 GCA_031415895.1 Polaromonas sp.
GCCCTCGTCCAGGCTAAAGCCATGGCCACGGTTTTGCAAGCTCATGCCAAATTCGGGCTCTACACAGCCCGAGCCAAAGCCCATGTAGTTGCTTTGAATCAGGCTCACCATCATGCCGCTGTCATCGGCGGTGGTGAGATATATCGTGCCGCCGCGGCGGGTCACGCTGTCTGGCGATCCGGCTTCAAAAGCTTGGGCGGTTTTCATGTTGATGAGTTTCGCACGGCTGGCTAGGTATTGGTCGTCGAGCATTTGCTCTGCCGTGATCGTCATGGACGATGGCTCGGCCACGTAGCGGTATACGTCTGCAAAAGCTAGCTTCATGGCCTCGATTTGCAGGTGCTGCGAATCCACGCCGTCAACCGGCATAGAAGCGATGTCAAAGTGCTGCAATATGCCCAGCGCTATCAGCGCAGCAATGCCTTGGCCGTTAGGCGGAATCTCGTGCAGGGTGTAGCCACGGTAGTTTTTGGCAATGGGGCTGACCCACTCGGCGTGGTAGTTGGCAAAGTCGGCCGCTGTGTGCGCGCCGCCTTGGGCCTTAGAAAATGCCACCATTGCGTCGGCAATCTCGCCGCGGTAAAAGGCTTCGCCTTTGCTGTTCGCGATGAGCCGCAGGGCGCGGCCTGCGGCCTTGAACTGAAAATGCTCGCCCACCGTGGGGGCACGCCCCCATGGCAAAAAGCTTTGCGCAAAACCGGGCATGCCTTTGAGCTCATTCGTGGCAGCCGCCCACTTTTGCTGCACTACGGGTGGCAGCAGGTAGCCGCGCTCGGCAATTTGCGCCGCAGGCTCCATCAGGTCGGCAAAAGGCAACTTACCAAAACGCTGGCTCATCATCGCCCAGCTGCTGACAGCACCGGGCACGGTCACGCTATCCAGCCCGCGCTTGGGTGGGGTTTTAGCGTCGTTGCCATATTTTTTGCGAAAGTACTCTGGGCTCCAGTGGTGCGGTGCGCGGCCTGAAGCGTTGATGCCGTGTAGCTGCTGGCCGTCCCAGATGAGGCCAAACGAGTCGCTGCCCAGGCCATTACTGACAGGCTCACACACCGTCATGGCGGCGGCAGCGGCAATAGCTGCGTCTACCGCATTGCCCCCTGCGTACAACATGCGCAGGCCCGCTTGCGCGGCCAGTGGGTGCGATGTGCTGACGACATTGCGTGCAAACACAGGGATGCGGGTGGTGGTGTAGGGGTTAGAAAAATTGAAGTCCATGGCTGATTATCGGCCTTATGATGCGAGTCAATAGTAACTCTGGAGTCAAAAGTGTCCGACACCGCCCTGCTGATTGACGTGATGAAGCAAGAGCTGAAAGCGCAAGACATGACCTATGCCGATGTGGCAGAACAGCTAGACATGAGCGAGTCGAGCGTCAAACGCATGTTTAGCAAAAAAGAAATGCCGCTGACTCGTGTAGACGATATTTGCCGCCTACTGAACACCGACTTTGCCGAAATATCACGCCGCGTCAGCCAAGCCGTGCCGCTGACCAGCGAGCTGACCTACGAGCAAGAAATCGCCGTTAGCAAAGACCCCAAGCTGCTGCTGTGCGCCATTTGCGTGCTGAGCTATTGGGCTTTTGAGCAAATAGTGCAAACCTACCAAATCACCGAGGCAGAGACTACCCGTTGCCTGGTCACCCTAGACAAGCTGGGCGTGATCGAGCTGAAACCGCTGAACCGTTACCGCCTAAAAGTAGCCAAAACTTTTAAATGGCGCAGTGACGGTCCGATCCGCCAATACTTTTTGCAGCATGTGGTGGGTGAATATTTTGGCGGCCGCTTTGACCGCGAAGGTGAAACCCTGATGATGGTGCACGGCAACATCAACCGGTCGATTACCCCCGCATTTGTAGAGCGCCTGCAGCGCATAGGCGAAGACTTTTCTAAACAGCACCTGGCCGACCAAAAGATGGACGTAAAACACCGCGACGGTTTTACGATGATTGTTGGGTTGCGGCGTTGGGAGTTTTCGGCGTTTACGGGGTTGCGTAGGAAAGGATTGAATCTGCTGAGTCGTATTAGTAATTAAAAGTGCTTGTAGTCCAAGCATTTATTACTTACTTTGCTATTGATTTCGTAGTATTGTTGGTTTGCTGAGATTTTTTTGGACTCCCCTGTTGCAATGCATTTGTTCGCTGTTTAGCCGTGGCGGGCGGCGGGACATATCGCTGCAAAAACTTCCGCGAAAACGCGCGACAGTGAGTAGTTATCTGTAGATGGTTTGCCGCACCTCGCTGCAGTTTTTACATCGATACGCTCCCACCGCTCACCCTGTT
>JANOSN010000519.1:0-3780 GCA_031415895.1 Polaromonas sp.
CTTGCAGCTTGGCCAAGTCTTCGGTGTACAGCGCTACGGTGCGTGCAGCCAGGCGCTTTTGCACGCGCACGTGCTCCAGGTAGTGGTGCACTAGCTGGGTATCAGACTGCATGCCAGACTGCATGCCAGACTGCGTGCCAGACTGCGTGTCCGGTAGCGCAGCAGAAACTAGCGCGGTAGTGTCCACGCTGCGGCCCTGTTAGCTTTTGTCAACGCGCAGGCGCGTCAGCGCGGCGCTGGCCAGCTCGGCAATACGCTCTAAAAAGTCGGTGCCCATACCTGCGTTAAAACGCTGCGAGTCGGGCGACGCTAGCACCAGCATGCCAAATGCATCAGCGGCTGCACCCGCGCGCAATGGGATGAGCGCTATCGACATGGCCAGCTCGGGCTGCTCTAGCCATTTCACGGCTTCAAAATCAGCGTTCACACCGCAATACGGCGTGGCAATGGACGATGCAAAGGCTTTGGCATCTGGGCTGACGCCCATGGCAAAGTCTTGGTCGCTGAACAGGCCGTTGGTGTCCCACACTTTGATGGCTACTTGCGGGATTAAAAACTGGTGCTTTAGCTCGCGCATCAGCACGTTAGGCAGGTCAATAGCATGATGGGTAAGCAGCAGGTTGCGCGTCCAGCGCTGCAGCTTGTCGCCAATCATCACGTTGTCGTTGCCGTTGCGCACCATGTCCATGATGCGGTGCTCCAGGCCTTTGATTTTCTCGCGCAGCATCTCGGCTTGGCGCTCTTGCAGGCTCACGGCCCGTGCGCCGTGGCCACTGGACAACTGCACGGTGGCCAGCAGCTCGGCATGGCGCTCAAAAAAATCTGGCGTATTGACTAAAAACTGGGCTATGTCGGCCTCGGTGATCGGTGGTACGTCATTGGCTTTTAGGGTCATACAGTTTTCCTTGAATTAGCTTAGGTTGTCTGGAATGTTATCTGGAATATCCATAGTGCCTTGGTACACGGTGGTAGCCGGGCCGGTCATCATCACGGGTGCGGCGAGGTTCACCGCTTGGCCGGGCAGCATGGCAGCCCATTCCACCGTCAATATGCCGCCGCGTGCATGCACGTCTACCCGGCTGTCGAGCAGGCCTAGGCGATGGCCCGCCACTACGGCGGCACAGGCGCCTGTGCCGCAGGCCAATGTTTCTCCCGCACCGCGCTCAAACACGCGCAGGCGAATCTGCTGGCGGCTGACAATTTGCATAAACCCGGCGTTCACCCGGCGCGGGAAGGCGGGGTGGGATTCGACCCACGGCCCTACCGTGAGCACTGGCGCAGTGTCTACATCGGCCACCACTTGCACAGCGTGTGGATTGCCCATGGACAGCACGGCAAGCTCAGCTTTATCAAAACCATTAGGCAGTGCATTTGCTATAGATTGTATAGCTGCTTGAGCAGTAGATACTTGGACTATCTGCCATTTTTGCCAATTATTTTGCTCTACGGGCTGTGCGTTCGCCTGGTCAAACGGAATGGCGGTCAAATCAAACACGGGGGCCCCCATATTGACTGTGACGCGGCCATCGGCTTGTTCGGTCAAGGTCAAAATGTTGTTCATCGTTTTGACGCGAATCGACGTTTTGTCAGTCAAGCCACGCTCACGCACATAGCGCACAAAGCAGCGCGAGCCGTTGCCGCAGTGCTCTACCTCGCCGCCGTCGGCGTTGTGGATGATGTATTCAAAATCCACGCTGGTGTCAGGCGCAGGCCGCACGGTCAAAATTTGGTCTGCGCCCACGCCAAAATGCCTATCGCCCAAGTAGCGGTATTGCGCTGCGCTAAGATTTAAGCGGCCACGGGTTTCGTCTAGCACGACAAAGTCGTTGCCAGCGCCGTGCATTTTGGTAAAACTGATCTGCATAGGTGCAATTATCTACTGTGCTGGGCTGTAGCTCGATTGTGGGCGGTGAGAAAGAGGTATTTACAGAGCATGGGGTTATGGTAACTGGAATGGTTTGCTCTTTGGGGAATGACCGGCTTAGCGATCACACAGGCGCAGCGGGGTGTTTATCACCCGCCCTCATACTGGGGTACCAGAAATCGGTCGGTCGACAAACACCCCGCTACACCTCTAACAAACTAGCGCGCAACCCGTAGCATCGCCATAGATTTGCAGCTAAGCACTAGTAACGCAGATAAACTCTAGAGAACAACTAACCCGAGACAAACACATGCGCATCCCCGACTGGACCCAGGCAGCCCACCCGCAACCCACCGACTTGGTAGACGCCATCAAAGCCCGCCGAGGCGGCGATCTGATTAACCTGGACAAAGCCCTGCTGTGGAGCGAGCCGCTGGCGCGCGGGTGGAACGTGTACCTTAAAGCCGTGCGCACCGAGCTGCCCACCAGCCGCAAACTGCGCGAGCTAGCCATTTGCACCGTGGCCAAGCTGACTGGCGCAGCCTACGAATACCACCACCACGCCCCCGACTTTTTGGCCGCTGGCGGCACCCAAGCGCAGTTAGATGGGTTAGACGTGTTTACAACCGCATTTGTACAACCAAATAGCACTGTAGTCCAAGTATTTACTGCTCAGACAGCTATTGAATTGATAGTAATGCAGTATGCCGCCGAAATGACAATCAACGTCAAAGTCAAAGACACCACCTTCGCCGCCGTACAGCAGCGCTTTAACACCACGCAAATTGTGGAGCTAACCAGCGCCATTGCCACTTACAAAATGGTGGCGCGGTTTATGGTAGCGATTTGGGTTTCGCCTCAAGAGTTTTAAAGATCAGACTGAATCTTAAACTTTATTAAATCTCAGATGCATGCTTTATTTGCTTATTTGTGATTTGTACAACAGAGCTCTGTCAAAATTAAATTATCAGATTCAAACACTGCACCCTCCCATATGAATACAAAAACTACCGAAAAATTGATCGCTATCAACCGAACTTATCTTCGAAAATTATTCAAAACTGTCGCCATACGAATCACTGCAGGTACGTGCGTATTTGTAACTATGGGGTTGTTCTTAAGCCATGGTTTAAATGATGAAAAAGAAATTAATCAAATCGTTCAAAATGTTGTGAGCTTTTGCTCTCCATCGCATCTAGGTGCAACCGTGCTCGCATTGCTCGTTCTTAGCGGTTTTGGGAGCGCAATATTAAATTGCATACGGAAACTTGGCCTGGACGAAGATAGAGTTGCAAAATTTATAAAAGAAATCATTGAAGAAGGCCAGCGAGTTGTAATTCAATTTGGATCGGCATTAATCGGGGTTTTATTCATCATATTGATGCATTCTCTGAACACCAAAAATTGGGATGAGTGCCTGCGTGCAATAAGTTATATTGGTGCGATTTTTGTCTCTTTTGTCGCCCTTGGAACTTTGACGATGCTATTTTTTGGCAACGAAGATAACGGCACAAAATCAGACTATACAAACCGCTTGTAAGCTGAAGCTGTATCCAGAGTAGTGCATGGAAATATGGGTGACTAGGGTCGGTTGGTTTCGGTCTGGATTTTTGTCGGTCTGCAGCCTACGAACGACTTTGCACTCAAAATACAGTTGAGTGATTGCTGCTCTTTAGATAAGTTGGAGAATCCCGCAATACTGGGTTTTGAGATCATCTCGGAACTTGTGTGCGGGGTTTTAAACGCTCAGAACCATGTGACAGGGCTGGTTCGTCCCGATGAAAATTTTGGAGAAAGGCGCGCGGTGCATACGTTAGCCTTGTGTTACCGAATTTCGCGCGTGTTTTCGTAAAAATTTTGCAGCGGGATAACCCGCCCTGAGTCCAGCTTAGCCGGAGCTAACGGCTAGCCAAGCG
>JANOSN010000520.1:0-1240 GCA_031415895.1 Polaromonas sp.
TGCGCCACGAACAGGGGTTAATCAAGACGAAAGCACTGATAAGCAAGGCACTTTGGATACAGAAAAATTGTGGGTACGCACCTACATGGATGAAACTTATCTTTGGTACAAAGACATTCCCTTAGTCGACCCTACATCCACTACCTTTACGCTAGCTGCCAACGGCAATAATGTTTTTAGAACATTAAGTGCTTATTTCGATGCTCTTTTAACCCCTAAACGCACGGCATCTGACAAACTAGTGGACCAGTTTAGTTTTACAACGCCTACTGCGGACAGGAACAACGTGGAGGCTGGTGTTTCATCAGGTTACGGCATACGTTTTGCCTTCATCAAAGGCACGCCGCCAGGCCGCTTGATAAGAGTTTTGTATGTTGAGCCTAACTCTCCAGCAGCTATTGCAGGCGTGCTGCGCGGGGACACCATTAAATCGGTAGATGGAGTTGACGTGGATGTTGAGACTGACGAAGGTACGGCAATACTGATTGCTGGTATTTCCCCAACGATTGCCAGCAAAGTTACTAAATTCGGCTTGCAAGCTGCCAACGCCAGTGCGCCGCGTGATGTTACCGTCACATCGTCCACCACCATTGAGGTGACACCAGTACCCACCAGCAAAGCTATCAAATACGGTACCAACACAGTGGGTTATCTGGTGCTTAATTCATTCAGTGTCCGCAGCGCTGAAAAGCAACTTATCACTGCAATTACTGATCTTAAGAAGGCATCCGTTAACGAGCTGGTGCTTGACTTGCGCTACAACGGCGGCGGATTTTTAGCTTTGTCCAACCAGCTAAGTTGGATGATTGGTGGCGCGAGTTTGTCAGGAAAAACATACGAGAAAAGTATTTGCAATGACAAAAATCCGTTTGATTTGTGCAACCAAGCCGCCCCATTTATACAGGCTAGTTTAGGTTTTACCTCTGACGTGACTGCTGGCAAGCCGTTGCCGCAATTGGGCCTTAAGCGTGTTTTTGTATTGACTTCGGCTAGCACTTGCTCGGCCAGTGAATCGCTGATCAACGGCTTATCTCCTTTCCTAGAAGTTGTCCGTATTGGCAACACGACTTGCGGTAAGCCTTATGGCTTCTTCATCAAAGACAACTGCGGCACGTCGTACGCTGCAATACAGTTTAGGGGGGTGAACGCCGCTGGTTTTGGTGATTTTGCAGACGGCTTTAAACCTACGTGTACCGTAGCAGACGACCTGAGCAAAGAGCGCGGTGATAAGACTGAGTTG
>JANOSN010000521.1:0-5136 GCA_031415895.1 Polaromonas sp.
TACTATTGAACAAGGCCGCTACTTGGCCCAAGTGGGTAACTGCGCTGCCTGCCACACCGCGCGCGGCGGCCAAGATTTTGCAGGCGGCAAAGCTATTCACACGCCGTTTGGCGCGGTGTACACCAGCAACATTACGCCCGACGTAGCCACTGGCATTGGCCGCTGGAGCGCGCAGGCTTTCTACCGCGCCATGCATACCGGCCGCAGTGCTGATGGCAGGCTGCTGACACCAGCTTTTCCGTACACCAACTACACTCATGTCACGCAGAATGACTCCAACGCTTTGTACGCTTACTTCATGCACGGCGTGCCTGCAGTAGTGCAAGCCAACCGCGCGCATGAGCTGCCTTTTCCGTTCAATACCCAAGTGGCATTAGCGGTGTGGCGGCTGATGTTTTTTGAGCAAGCTACACCTGAAGTGCCGCAGACAGATACTACAAAAATAATAGCTACTCAAGCAGTAAATACTTGGACTACCGCCATAAATGGCACTCAAAATGATAATCAATTGCTGCGCGGAGCCTACCTAGTGCGTGGCTTGGGCCATTGCAGTGCCTGCCACGCAGAACGCAACGCTTTGGGTGCCACTGCCAACGACCCATTGCTTAGCGGCGCGCTCATGCCCATGCAAGACTGGTACGCCCCATCGCTCATGGACAGCACCCAAGCGGGCGTGAAGCATTGGCCTGCAGCCGATGTGGTGGCGCTGCTAAAAACTGGCATAGCGCCGAGTGCCAGCGTAGCCGGCCCCATGGCCGAGGTGGTGAGCAAAAGCACACAATACTGGAGCGATGCCGACCTGCAGGCCACGGCTGTGTATTTGCAATCGCTGTCTGAAATACAACCGGTCAAACGAGGTAAACCCAGCCAGAACCCACAGTTGTACGAGCGTGGCGCGCAGCTGTTTACCCAGCACTGCGCCAGCTGCCACGGCACGCAAGGCGAGGGCGTCAAACTAGAAGGCAGCGTGGCACTGCCAACGCTAGCAGGCAACCGCGCCATCACCATGCCCACCACCGCTAACCTGGTGCGCATCATCTTGGCAGGCGGCTACGCGCCCAGTACCGCAGGCAACCCGCGCCCCTTTGGCATGCCACCCTTTGTGCATGTGTTAAATGACGAAGATATTGCAGCAGTTACCACCTACATTCGCGCATCTTGGGGCAATCAGGCTGACGCGGTGAGTGCTGCTGATGTGGTGCGGCATCGCAAAGGGTTGCTCAATTAATCCCTTGGCTGGGCGGTTTACCCGTTACAGCGTTTTAGCCAAGGCTTCAAGCTGATC
Organism: Polaromonas sp.; assembly: GCA_031415895.1. GTDB lineage: Bacteria > Pseudomonadota > Gammaproteobacteria > Burkholderiales > Burkholderiaceae_C > JAAFIP01. The sequence continues at coordinate 1,286 of JANOSN010000521.1, forward strand.
TGCCGCTTTCCCCCAGCCTTGGTGAAAGCCCATCTCGATGTGGCTTTGGCGATCCTCAGCATTCCAGTGCCGTGCTATGGCTTTGTACAGCGTGCCACCGCCGGGGGCGTCTGCCATCGTGATGTCGACCACCATAAAGGCTTTGCCCGAGGGCTGCCAAGCCTGGCTAAAGGCATCAGTGGTCACCAGGCGTTCACCGTGGACCACTTCAAGGTACACACCGTCGTTTGCAAACGCCTCGCCGTTGGGCCCGCGCATCATCATCGATAGAGCGCCCCCCGCGCGAAGCTCAGACTTCACATCGCTAACATACCAAGGCTTGGGGCAGAACCATTGCTCCATCAAAGCAGGCTCTGTCCAGCAACGCCAAACGGCCATGCGCGGGGCTTGCAAGTTGCGCTCTAAAATAAGTTCATGAGATTTAGTGGAATTCAATGTTGGCATCATTAGCTCCTAAATTAATAGCTGCTTGAGCAGTAAATACTTGGACTACAAGCATATTTCATAAGTAAATATTCGGCTCTACCAGCCGCGCCAGATGGCGCAGTACCATAGTGTTGCCAGGGCTTAACATCATGGTCTCCTCAATGTGTTTGTTGAGCTTATGAACTCATAAACTGGTGGAAAAGCGATCTACCAATTTTGGTGGCTTTTTAGAAATTTCGCCATTACTTTTAACTACCAATATCTCGCCTTCGGCCACGCTTTCACCTGAAATGTCCTGGATGTTGAACATATGCGTCACCATGACCATATTGGGCTGAAAAGTCGCACGGCCTAAGCCGTAATTGTTTATTTGCATGCGAACTAGTTCGGTGTGGCGCACGCGTTGCTCAGGTGATAGCTTGGTGGGCGAACTCAGCGTGGCCTGCGTGGTCACTTTGTCATTGCCAAAGGCTAATTGCCCAGTGTCAATGCAGCGGCACCACTCAGAGCTGAACACGCGGCCGATGGGCACTTGCATCTCGCGTATAAATTCGCCCAAGCGTTTAGCTTGCGCACGACCTTCGTCATTTAAATTGCGTTGCGTGCTGCAAACGCCCAGCTTAAATTCTGGTGGGTCAAACGTGCCTGGCGCGCGTGCATGTCGAATCAGCAGCACATGGCCGCCACTGCGCAATGCTTTCCATGTGGGTGAGTCTTGCGCTAAGGTAAAACCGGGTACCAAACAAGCCCCCAGCGAGATGACAGCCGCGCGGCGTGTAGATAAATAGGCCATACAAAATCCTCGGGTCAGTAAGCGCGCTAACGTTGCTATGTTTGCATGCTTTTATATACTGTAGCAAAAATGCTGGAGCACTGTCATGAATAAAGAAGTAATCGACGTGGGCCTACCGCCTTTAAAGCAACCTTTCTCATGGGCCGTCAAAGCCAGGGGTTTGCTGTTTACGGCGCATGGCCCGGTGCGCCATGACGGCACGATTGACACGGGCCCCATTGAGCAGCAAGCGCGCCTAACGTTTACCAACTTGCAGCGCGCTTGTGTGGCTGCAGGTGGCACGCTAGACGATGTAGTGCAGGTGCTGATCTACATGACCGACGTGGCCGACATGCCAGCGATTGACGCGGTGTACCGCGAGTTTTTTAACCCGCCATACCCTAACCGTTCTAGTGCGGGAGTGGCCTTAATCGTTCCAGGTATGAAACTGGAAATAGTGGCTTACGCTATGGTGGACGTAGCCTAGTCTGGCTAGACTGCAGTGAGTTGTTTCTATCTGGAGAAGTACCATGTCTAACACCCAAAAATTAAACCGCCGCCAAGCGTTGGCTGGTGTGGCTGCCGCCGCGTCGTTGATGGCCAGCCCCAGCTGGGCGCAAACCTACCCCAGTAAACAAATCACCTTGATCGTGTCGTACCCTGCAGGTGGTGACACCGACGCACTAGGCCGCGTACTGGCCGAAAAACTCAGTGCCCGCATGGGGCAAACTGTGGTGGTAGACAACAAGCCCGGCGCTAGCGGCACCATTGGCAATGCCATGGTGGCCAAGGCCGCGCCCGACGGCCACACGCTGCTGATGACCCCCAGCACCATCGCCACTGCGCTGCTGGTGCTGAAACCCGGCTCGGGCGGTAGCTACGACACGGTGGGCGATTTTGCACCGGTATTTTTAATGGGTACGCAGTCGCTGTTCTTGGTGGTCAACACATCGACTGGCATCAACAATATGACCGAATTCGTCGCCGCAGCCAAGAGCGGCAAGATCGACACTTACGCCAGCCCTGGTAGCGGCTCACCCATGCACTTGCTGGGTGAGATGTTCAACAAATCTGCCGGGGTTAAATTGCGCCAAGTGCCCTATCGCGGCAGCGCGCCAGCGGTGAACGACATGCTGGGTGGCCACATTAACTTTATGTACACCACACTGGGCCCAGTCAATGCCCATATCCAGAGCGGCAAAATGCGTGTGCTGGCTGTGGCAGATGCCAAACGCTCTACATTAGCCCCCAATGTGCCCACGTTGCAAGAGTCCGGTTTGAAAGATTCAGACATTGGCGCGTGGCAAGCCGTGCTAGCACCCAAAGGCACGCCTGAGGCCATCATCCGTACATTGAACGGCCATCTGAACGATATTATCAAAATGCCTGATGTGTTGGCGCGTATGAACACGGCTTTCACCGTGCCCGTGGGCGGCGAGCCTCAGCTGGCCATGCGCTCGCTGGCGGGCGACAATGAAAAATATGGCAAAGTGATCAAAGAGTTTGGCATTCAGGCTGACTGATGATTGAAAGCTATTTCGCACCAGTAAAAACGCCTGCAAGTCGCAGGCGTTTTTACTGGTGCAATCGTTGTTTATGCAAACTCAGTAATCAGGTGGCCTGCGTTCGGTGCATGGGCTAGCAAGCCATTAGCATCTGCCACCTGCTGGCCATTAACCCACACACCATGCACTCCCACAGCATCGGTGGTCAAGCGTGCCGCGCCACCGGGCAAATCGTGCACGCGCTTTTTGGGGCCGCGCCCTACCGTTGCGGGGTCAAACAGCAGCACATCGGCTGCGTTACCTACCGCTAATCGGCCGCGCTTCGCAAAGCCAAACACATCGGCTGGCACGCTGGTCAGCTGGCGCACAGCCTCTTGCAGCGGCATCACAGCGCGGTCACGTGCCCAGTGGCCCATCAGGTGCAAACCAAAACCTGCATCGTTAAAAAATGTGAGGTGTGCACCTGCATCGCTCAGAGACACGATGCTGTTGGGATGGATGAGCATTTGGCCGACAGCCTGCTCATCGCTGTTGAGCAGCATGGCGGTATACACAGTGTGCAGGTCTTCTTGCAGGGCGATATCGAGCATTAAATCCAGCGGGTCTTTGCCCAGCGAACGTGCCAGCGCACCAAACGGTTTTTGCTCCAGCGCGCGGTGCTGCTCTGTGGCCGCTTCGGTGATGTGCAGTTGGTCCCACTCGCCATTAAACAGTCTAAAGCTAGCGGGCATTGCCAGCTCAGCGCGCACCGCGTTGCGAAAACTAGGATCGGCCAGCACGGCTTTAAGCGCATCGCCGCTTTTACCCAAAGCAGCTTTCCATGACTGCAAGCCCTCCACAGGGTAGGGCGAGTGCAGGGTAAAGTCCATCGACAGTGGGCAGCAGCTGACTTGACCGATCAGCTTTTGACCACGCGTGTTGGCGGCGGCAATAGCGTCCAGGTCGTTAAACACGCCACGCGGGTTGGTGTTGTTGTGCAGCAGCGCAGCAATCATCACGGGCCTGCCACTGACAGCGCTCATCTGCTCTAAAAAAGCCACGGGCATATGGCCACCCTTGGTGACCATATAAACCCCTTTGCCAGCCTCACCCATGGCACGCACCAAGGCTAAGTGCTCCGCATCGTTGGCTAGGCGCGACGGCATGGG
>JANOSN010000522.1:0-1191 GCA_031415895.1 Polaromonas sp.
GCCCTGTTGGGTTTCTTACTAAGTTGCATGTGGGTTTTGCGCCAAAATATTATCCGGTTCTTCCAATCTTTAGGCCAGGAGCCGCTTGCATTGCCTTACGCACCAGACAAGCAGTCCGCTTACACTTTAAATAAGTAGTCTCGCGCTGTAACTTATTACTCTGGCCGCGCGTTGATTAAGGCAACGTTTTTTAAAAATTACCCCGTCTATGAAAACTAAAAATTATTGGCTGCCGTGCGGTGCTATTTTTTTGGCCGCAAGCATGCCCAGCCTAGCGCAAGTAAGAACTCTGAAATACGAAGCAGTGGTCATAGCTGAAGCTGCTGCTCTTAAAGAGCTTGGCGTACCTGATTTTGCGGCTAAAGCAGGCTCGGGCAGGGGTATTCCCATTGGTGAAGTGGAAGAGTCTGTGCAGGTAGCAGGGCAAAAACTGTCCATATCTTCTCGCCTAAAACTTGGCACTGTCGCTTCATCCATATGGAGTAATCTGGCCTTTTCACGCCGTACAGACACAATGTGCAATGCAGGTGTGCCCAGCTTGATATACACCAGTGAGTTGCGTGGCAAGTCCGATAGTCTAATTACGCAACCCGATGCCAGCGGCAAGTCGGTTACCGTCAAACAAAATAAAGTAACGATCTTCAGTTCGCCCTTGACAAAGCCTTTGGTGGATGCGTCGGCTCTGCAGCATTGCTACTTTAAACAAGCTGCACCCAAAGCCATGTCGGTACAGCTGGCCACCGGTAAATCTGTAACGGCAGCTAATTTCTCGGTATTGACTGAAAATCTCACTTGGCAGGGCAAGAGCGTGCCTGTCATACGTCTTTACCGGGGAAGGACGAGCCAAGATTCTGGGTTGGAGCTTTGGTACCGCGCAGAGGATGGCATGCCACTGAAATCGCGCATCACCTTTGCCAAGCCAGCCGGGGTGTCTTTGATATCTACTTTGATTTCAGATAATTAACACATCAGACGGTTTGCTATAAATTAAATAGCAAACTATGTAGTAAATACTTGGACTACTGGCCAATTAGACCAGTAAATCAACAAAAACTAGCTGCTAAACAAGAAGTTCATCACGTCGCCATCTTTGACGATGTATTCCTTGCCTTCAGCGCGCATCTTGCCGGCGTCTTTTGCGCCTTGCTCACCTTTAAAGGCAATGTAGTCGTCAAACGCAATGGTTTGCGC
>JANOSN010000523.1:0-2482 GCA_031415895.1 Polaromonas sp.
GCAATGCGCTGGCGCTGCCCGCCTGATAGCTGGTGCGGATAGCGAAATCTAAAACCGCTGCCCAGGCCTACTTCGTCTAAGGCTTTTTCTATGCGCACCTCAGCATCGGCCACGTTATGGATAGCCAAAGGCTCGGCCAAAATACGGTCGACTGTTTGGCGAGGGTGCAGTGAACCATACGGGTCTTGAAACACCATTTGCACTAGGCGGCGAAAAGGCTTGCTGCCGGGCGCTGGCAATGCAGCATTTGTGCCTTGCGCGTTGTTGTGGCCTAACTGAGCATTGAGCTGCACGGTGCCCGCCGTGGTAGGGGCTAAGCCGCAGATGGCGCGAAGGACGGTAGATTTACCTGAGCCAGATTCACCCACGATGCCAAAACTCTCACCGGGTTGCACGGTAAACGATGTGTCGGCCACGGCGACAAAGCCGCTGTACTCTACCCGCAGGTTGTGCACCTGCAGGCCTACAGACTGGGCTGAAGACGCGGGCATTACTGCAGCACCCATCACAACGCCCACTCAGGTTTTCGCTCGAGCGTGGCCAGTGGGTGCACGGGCTTGCCCAGCTGCGGCAGGCAGGCCATCAGGCCGCGTGTGTAGGGGTGCTGTGCGTGCGCCAGGCCACCGGCTTGCAGTTCTTCCACCACTTTGCCTGCGTACATCACCAAGATGCGGTCGCAAAACGATGACACTAAACGCAAATCGTGCGACACAAATATCAACCCCATACCACGGTCTTTTACCAGCTTGTCCATTATGGACAGCACCTGCAGTTGCACCGTCACGTCTAGTGCTGATGTTGGCTCATCGGCTATCAACATATCAGGCTCGGCGATCAGCATCATGGCGATCATGGCGCGCTGGCCCATGCCGCCAGACACCTCGTGCGGGTACAAGCGGTACACGCGTGCGGGGTCGTCGATGCTGACTGATTCAAGCGCGGCCAGTGCACGTTTTTTTGCCTCAGCACCCGACTCACGGGTGTGCGCAAGCAAGGTTTCTTCAATCTGCTTGCCAATCGTCATTACCGGGTTGAGAGAAAACTTAGGGTCCTGCAAAATCATGGCGATTCGGCCACCGCGCAGCTCACGCCGCTGTTTTTTATCGCAATTGAGAAGGTCAATCCCGTCAAAGCGCAACTGCTTAGCGCTGATGCGTCCCTCAGGCGCTGTGAGCCCCAAAATAGCACGTCCGGTTTGCGATTTGCCAGAGCCGGATTCACCTACGATGCCCAGCCGCTCGCGGCCTAGGCTAAACGACACGCCGCGTACCACCTCGGTCATGCCGCCGTCACGCGCGGGGTAGGCTACGCGCAGGTCGTCAACCACCAACAGGGGTTCATTAGAAGAGCAAGAGGCGTTATTCATTAAGCGCGGGGTATCTGGTACGTTGTAATCGCGTTTTTTTGTAGCGCTGGTTACTTTGCACTCTTAGGGTCAAGCGCATCACGCAGGCCGTCACCCAGCAAATTAAACGCTAAGCTGACGATAAAGATAGCCGCGCCGGGCGCTGCGGCTACCCACCATTGGTCTAGCACATAGGCGCGGCCATTGGCAATCAGTGCGCCCCACTCTGGCATGGGTGGCTGCGCGCCCAGGCCTAAAAATCCTAAACCTGCTGCCGTCAAAATAATGCCCGCCATATCCAGCGTCACCCGCACAATGACGGACGACACACACAGCGGCATGATGTGGCGCAGCACAATGCGCCATGGCGATGCGCCCAGCAACTGCACGGCGGCAATGTAGTCGGTTTGCCGAATAGTCAGCGTCTCGGCCCGCGCTATGCGTGCGTAGGGTGGCCACGACGTGATGGCTATCGCAATCACCGCATTAGTAATGCCGGGGCCTAGCGCAGCCACAAATGCCAGCGCCAATATCAAACGCGGAAAGGCCAAAAATATATCGGTAATGCGCATCAGTGCAGCGTCCACCCAGCCGCCTGCATAGCCCGCCACAGTGCCTACCAGCAGGCCAATGGGGGCGGCCAGTACGGCCACCAAAATCACCACGAACAGCGTAATGCGCGAGCCATGGATAATGCGCGACAAAATATCGCGCCCTTGGTCGTCCGTGCCAAACCAGTGCGTGGCTGATGGAGGCAATAAGCGCGTAGTGGCCAAGTCGCCATAGTAAGGCGAGTACGGCGCCAACTGGTTAGCAAAAATTGCAATCAGCACCAACAACGCAATGATGGCCAGCCCAGCCATAGCCAAGCGGTTACGCGCAAACGTGCGCCAGGTGCTGTAGGCGCGACCCAGCGATGCCTGCTTGCGCGACACGGGTCTATCTGACATAAGCCAGTCGTGCAGCGATTCTTTAGGTAGTGCAGTGTCAGTCATCGCACGCGCGTCCTAGGGTCTAGCAGCTTGTACAGCAAGTCAGACAATAAATTAAGCCCAATAAACACCGAGCCCACCACAATGGTGCCGCCCAGCACTGCGTTCATATCTGCGTTTTGCAATGAGTTGGTGATGTACAAAC
>JANOSN010000524.1:0-9005 GCA_031415895.1 Polaromonas sp.
GTTGTCCCTAAGTACCCAAAAAATTGAGGAATTCCATGAGTGAAGTGGATAAAAGCAAACGTAACATGCTCGCCTTAACTGGCGGCGCTGGCATTATTGGAGGCGGTTTTGCCGCTATTCCATTTGTAAGCAGTTTTAGCCCGTCTGAAAAAGCCAAGGCGGCTGGCGCAGCCGTGGAAGTGGATATTTCTGACCTGAAAGTAGGCGAAAGAAAGACCGTCGAATGGCGCGGCAAGCCGGTGTGGATCATCCGCCGCTCACCCGAGCAGCTGGCCAGCCTGAAAAAAGTCACCGGTCAATTGGCCGATCCAGACTCCAAGCGCAATCCGTCTGACCTAACCCCCATGGCTGATACGCGCAACGAGTACCGTTCGCTCAAGCCAGAAGTGTTTGTGGCTGTAGGTATTTGCTCGCACTTGGGCTGCTCGCCGTCAGAAAAGTTTGCCACCGGCGCACAACCTTCTTTGGGCGATGATTGGCAAGGCGGCTTTTTATGCCCATGCCATGGCTCTACTTTTGACATGGCTGGCCGCGTCTACAAAAACAAGCCTGCACCCGATAACCTAGAAGTGCCAGAGCACATGTACCTCAGCGATAACAAATTGCTGATTGGTGAATCTAAAAAAGCTTAAACCTGCGGAACTGGCCTGCAGCCGTAACACGGTTACCCCAGCAGGCACTGTCCCACCCGTAGTTTTACATTGAGGCAATTGAAAATGGCAGACATGATCGAAATCTCCCCCAACGCTAGCGGCGGTGAAAAGCTGCTCAACTGGGTGGACAACCGCTTTCCCGCAAGCAAGCTGTACAAAGAGCACCTGAGCGAGTACTACGCGCCTAAAAACTTTAATATGTGGTACATATTTGGTGCTTTGGCCATGCTGGTGCTGGTGATCCAAATCGTGACTGGCATATTTTTGGTCATGCACTATAAACCAGACGCTGCCAAAGCATTTGAGTCAGTGGAATACATCATGCGCGATGTGCCGTGGGGCTGGATGGTGCGTTACATGCACTCTACGGGCGCTTCGGCCTTCTTTGTAGTCGTGTATTTGCACATGTTCCGTGGCCTGATGTACGGCAGCTACCGCAAACCGCGCGAGCTGATTTGGGTTTTTGGTTGTGGCATTTTCTTGTGCTTGATGGCCGAAGCCTTCATGGGCTATTTGCTGCCATGGGGCCAAATGTCTTACTGGGGTGCACAAGTAATTGTTAACTTGTTTGCTGCCATTCCATTCATCGGCCCTGACTTGGCTTTGCTGATTCGCGGCGATTATGTGGTGGGCGATGCTACGCTGAACCGCTTTTTTAGCTTCCACGTGATTGCAGTTCCGTTGGTGCTACTAGGTCTCGTGGCCGCTCACATCATTGCGCTGCACGAGGTGGGCTCTAACAACCCTGATGGCGTTGAAATCAAAGCCACCAAAGACCCGAAAACCGGCATTCCTTTGGACGGCATTCCTTTCCACCCTTACTACACTGTGCACGACATTTTCATGGTCAGCATTTTCCTGATGGTGTTTACGGCCATTGTGTTTTTCGCCCCTGAAATGGGCGGCTACTTTTTAGAGTACAACAACTTTATTCCGGCTGACCCATTAAAAACGCCGGCCCACATTGCCCCAGTGTGGTACTTCACACCGTTTTACTCCATGCTGCGTGCCATCACTGACGAAATGATGTATGTGCTGATGGCTTGTGCCGTGCTGGCTGCTGCATTCACAGCGTTTAAAAGCAAGCTACCCAGCTTTCTCAAGGCTGGTGTGGTAGGCGCAGCGGTAGTTGCTGTAGCGGCTATGTTGGCCTTTGACGCTAAGTTTTGGGGCGTGGTAGTGATGGGTGCATCCACCATCATTTTGTTCTTCTTGCCTTGGCTTGATTACAGCCCCGTAAAGTCTATTCGTTACCGTCCAGATTGGCATAAGTACCTGTATGGTATTTTCGTTGTCAATTTCCTCATTTTGGGCTACTTGGGCGTCAAGCCAGTGGGCGTGTGGGGCTTGTTGGCCGGTCAAGACGTAGCGCAGCGCGTGAGCCAATTGGGCACCCTGTTTTACTTTGGCTTCTTCTTGCTCATGCCTTGGTGGAGCAAGATTGGTGAGTTCAAGACAGTTCCTGATCGTGTCATTTTTGCCGCGCATTAATGGAACGGGAATCATAAAAATGAAAAAAATTCTCCTCGCATGTTTGGCAGCCTTCAGCATGGTATCTGCACATGCTGCCAGTGAAGGTATTGCCTGGGATCAAGCGCCCAATAAAACCAACGACATGGCCGCATTGCAAAACGGCGCCAAACTGTTCGTTAACTACTGCTTAAACTGCCACAGTGCAGCTTTCATGCGTTACAACCGCTTGAAAGACATTGGCCTGACAGAGCAGCAAATCAAAGACAACTTATTGTTTGCCACCGACAAAGTGGGTGACACCATGAAATCGTCTATGGACCCCAAGCAAGCCAAAGAATGGTTTGGTGGCCTGCCACCTGATTTAACGGTGATAGCACGTTCGCGCGCTGATGGAGCCAAAGGCTCAGGCCCTGACTACCTATACACCTTGCTTCGCACCTATTATCGTGACGAGACCAAGCCTACCGGTTGGAATAATCTAGCCTATCCCAACATTGGTATGCCCAACCCTCTGTGGGAGCTGCAGGGCGAGCGCAAACCCGTTTACTCGACTGTGATGAACCATGGCAAAGATATGCAAGTGGTCTCTGGCTGGGAAGTAACTAAGCCCGGTGCTTTAACCCCGCTACAGTATGACCAAGCCATCGGCGATTTGGTCAGCTATTTGCAATGGATGGGCGAGCCAGCACAAAACTCGCGCGTGCGTGTAGGCGTGTGGGTGCTAATTTTCTTGAGTATTTTCTGTCTGCTGGCTTGGCGTTTGAACGCTGCCTACTGGCGCGATATTAAATAAATAGGTCTACTGCTTTGCCGGGCAAAGCAGCGGATTTGGTGATCACTGTTCAAGTGGGGCTGCTACCAGCAGCTCCACTTTTTAATTTTTAGGAGCCCACTACCATGATGGTACTTTACTCTGGCACTACCTGCCCTTACTCACACCGTTGCCGTTTTGTGCTGTTTGAAAAAGGCATGGACTTTGAAATTCGTGATGTGGACTTGTACAACAAGCCAGAGGACATCAACGTCATGAATCCGTATGGCCAAGTACCTATTTTGGTTGAGCGTGATTTGATTTTGTACGAGTCCAACATCATCAACGAATACATTGACGAGCGTTTTCCACATCCTCAGCTGATGCCTGGTGACCCGGTAGACCGCGCTCGCGTACGATTGTTTTTGCTGAACTTTGAAAAAGAGCTGTTCACCAACGTGTCAGTGTTGGAAAACCGTGCCAATAAAGGCAATGACAAAACGCTAGAAAAAGCGCGCAGCCATATACGTGATCGTTTAACGCAAATGGCCCCGGTGTTTTTGAAGAACAAGTTCATCATGGGTGACAACTTCTCCATGTTGGACGTTGCCTTGGCTCCGTTGTTGTGGCGCTTGGATTTCTACGGTATCGAATTGTCCAAAAATGCTGCGCCTTTGCTTAAGTATGCCGAGCGTATTTTCTCTCGCCCAGCTTATATCGAAGCGCTGACCCCCTCTGAAAAAGTGATGCGTAAGTAATTGCATCTGACGCAATCCAGGTCCTACCTTATCTTGCGCTAACATGTAGCCATGAGCGTTTCTGCACTGACCCCATCACCGATTTCTACGCGTCCGTATTTATTGCGGGCGCTGTACGAATGGTGTACTGATAACGGCTACACGCCCTATATTGCTGCCTACGTAGATGACACCGTCCAAGTACCACGCGAGCACGTAAAGAACAATGAGATCGTGCTGAATATCAGTATGGATGCCACCAGCTCGCTCAAATTGGGCAACGATTTCATTGAGTTCAAAGCGCGCTTTTCTGGCTCTGCGCGAGAGATCATGGTGCCTATTGATCGCGTCATTGCCATCTACGCCAGAGAAAACGGCCAAGGCATGGCTTTTCCGGTAGCGCAGAGCGTGCCAGTGCGTGGCGAGGTGGCGCAATCTCAGGCGCAATTGCCTTCAAAGCACAACGAACCATTGCACCTACACAGCGCACAAGATGCGGATTCTGTAGACACCACTGCAGCCGCTCCTAAGGTAGTACAACTGGTAGCCGTCACATCAGACGCAACGCCTGCTGATGACGAGCCGCCTACGCCACCAGCTGGTGGCGGTGCAGGTACGGGCCACGTCCCTAATACGCGCCCAGCTCTCAAAAGAGTCAAGTAATCACGGCAAGCTCTGTCAATAGCTTCTGTATCATGCGTTCAGTGCGTAAGCTCTAAATTGCCGCACTTCTCGCAAATTTGTGGCGCAGTTCTAGTAAAATACAACGCAAGCCGCTTTAGCTCAATTGGTAGAGCAACCGCTTTGTAAGCGGTAGGTCGTCAGTTCGATTCCGACAAGCGGCACCATACATCCTTACTCGCACACTTTCTCCAAGGTGAGCCGAGTTGCACAAATGTCAGAAAATTTAGTGCATACACCCACAAACTTCAATGTATTAGCTGCGCATTTGCACCTTGATGCGTATGGCAGCGATTGCATAGCCCTTAGCCTGCACACACGCCACGATGCTGGGGCTGATCTGGCGTAATTTGGCCGCTACTGCGCTGTTGGCAGCCAATAAACACCACACACCGTTGTCGATAGGGCCAGCTTGCACGCCGCTGCGCAGCGCGCCTGGTAATAAATGGCCTGCGGCTAGCAAGCATTCTTGCGACTGCTTTGCCGCACTGACCAAGCGCGCCAAAGTAGGCGCAGCCTCAACCGCCTGCATGAGCGCGACTGCAGCGCGTGGCTGCAATGCGCGCGGGTAGCGTGGGGAAAGTTGGATATTAGACATATATCAGCTAGCGGAGGCTAAATGGGCGACCTGTGAGAACAGTGGCAAAATCGTACCATCATAGACGCGCCATACACATGGCCGCCTATTAACACGCGCCACAGAAGTTAGGAGCAGCGTATGCACATGATTATTACGGACGCTTGGATGGCCAAGACCAGGCCCATCCATCTTAGCGGCACCAAGCTGGTTCTCTCTGGGCTAGCATTGTCGTTGGCGCTGATGCTGGTGGCGGCACTGTTGTACCACTGGGTATTTTTGAAGGGCGCGCGCGAAGGTTGGCCTGTAGTGGGAAGTTTGGTTAAGCTGGTGGTGAAAGACGAGTTTGATCAACGCGACCGTTTTATGCGCGAAAACTTGGACGTGATGGCTAAAAAAGTAGGCGAAATGCAAGTCAAGGTCGTGCAGCTTGAGTCTTTGACCGAGCGCGTCTCGGGTTTGGCTGGCATACCTGTGCCAGACGCTGCCAAGGCCAACGGCGGTAAGGGTGGTGCATGGGTAGCGGGCAATCCGCAAACCTTGCAAGAGCTACAAACCACTTTGGCAGACCTGGAAGCATTAAGTAACCAAAAAGTTGATTTATTGACGGTAATGGAGTCGCGCTTGTTTGACCAAAAGATGCGCAAAATGATGGTGCCGACAGCGCAACCAGTGCCAGGCAGCAACTTGGGCTCGGCTTTTGGTTTCCGTACAGACCCTATTAATGGCCGCTCAGCGTTGCACACAGGCTTAGATTTTCAAGCAGATAGTGGCACACCCATTTTGGCTGCGGCCGGTGGCGTGGTGGTTACCCAGGAATACCACGCAGCCTATGGCAACATGGTTGAGGTGGATCACGGCAACGACTTGGTAACGCGTTACGCCCATGCGTCTGCTGTATTTGTGAAAAAGGGTGATGTTGTCAAACGTGCGCAAAAAATTGCCGCTGTAGGCAGCACGGGCCGGTCTACCGGGCCACATTTGCTCTTTGAGGTACTGGTGCAAAGCGTGCCGCAAGACCCGCAAAAATTTCTCACCGCAGGTGAGAAGTTACCCGCAGACGTGCCTGTAGCCAAGGCCAAATCGCGTCAATCGCCTTAAGGGCTGGGTTAGTAAGCGTTGTAGCCCTGCCTAGACAACTAGCAGACTTGGCAAATAGCCCTAGCTACCCGCTAAAATGTAAGGTTAAGCGGCCAAACGGGCAGGCCAGCCCAGCGACAGTGCTGAGCTTGTTTTTGTCCATAACAGCCCCATTTTTTGATTTGCACAACCCAAAGGATTTGCCCTGCGGGGCATGCCCAGTGCGTGCTTTGCTAGGCTGTACGAATGGCTATTAATTTTCTGACCCAAATTTTCGGCAGTCGCAACGACCGCACGCTCAAATCACTGCGCAAAACGGTAGACCGCATTAGCGCTTTAGAAAAGAGCCTAGAGCCTTTGACAGACGATGCTCTGCGTGCAAAAACCGAAGAGTTTAAAGCTCGGATTGCCAACGGCGAAACACTGGATGCATTGCTGCCTGAGGCCTTTGCCGTAGTGCGCGAGGGCTCGAAGCGCGTAATGAAGATGCGCCACTTTGACGTGCAAATGCTAGGCGCAATGTCGCTACATGAAGGCAAAATTGCCGAGATGCGCACGGGCGAAGGCAAAACGCTGACTGCCACATTAGCCGTCTATTTGAACGCACTGTCTGGAAACGGCGTGCACGTGGTGACCGTCAACGACTATTTGGCCAACCGCGACGCGCAGTGGATGGGTAGTTTGTATAACTTTTTAGGCTTGACTGTGGGCGTGAACTTGCCCAACATGCCGCGCGAAGAAAAGCAAGCCGCTTACAGATCAGACATTACCTATGGCACCAACAACGAATTTGGTTTTGACTACCTGCGCGACAACATGGTGTATGAAGTGGCAGACCGCGTGCAGCGCGGCCTGAACTACGCCATCGTTGACGAGGTAGATTCAATCTTGATTGACGAGGCCCGCACACCACTGATCATCAGCGGCCAGGCCGAAGACCACACCGACACCTACATTGCGCTGAATAAAATTGTGCCCATGCTAACCCGCCAAGAGGGCGAGGCCGACCCGCGCACGGGCGAGGGCGTGACCGTACCGGGTGACTTTACGATTGACGAAAAATCGCACCAAGTGTTTTTGACTGAACAAGGCCATGAAAATGCCGAGCGTATTTTGGCCAGCATGAACCTGATCCCCGAGGGCGCATCGCTGTACGACCCGGCCAACATCACGTTGATGCACCACTTAAACGCCGCGCTGCGGGCTAACCACCTGTACCACCGCGACCAGCATTATGTGAACCAAGATGGCGAAATCACCATCGTTGACGACCACACTGGCCGCCTGATGACAGGCCGCCGCTGGAGCGATGGCCTGCACCAAGCCGTAGAAGCCAAGGAAGGCGTGCAAATTCAAGCTGAAAACCAAACACTGGCTTCCATCACGTTTCAAAACTACTTCCGCTTGTACGGCAAGCTGTCAGGCATGACGGGCACGGCTGACACCGAAGCGTATGAGTTTCAAGAAATTTACGGCCTAGAAACCATGGTGCTGCCGCCTAACCGGCCAAGTAAGCGCGAAGATTTTTTAGACCGCGTGTATAAAACCAGCCAAGAGCGCTATGACGCAGCAATTACCGACATACGTGACTGCTACGAGCGCGGCCAACCTGTGCTGGTAGGTACCACGTCGATTGAAAACTCCGAGCTGATCTCGGCCATGCTGGATAAAGCCAAGCTGCCGCACCAAGTGCTGAACGCCAAGCAACACGCTAAAGAGGCTGACATCATCGCCCAAGCGGGCCGCACCAAGATGATCACCATTGCCACCAACATGGCAGGCCGTGGCACCGACATTGTGCTGGGCGGCAACGTCGAGAACATGTCTAAAACCATCGAGGCCGATGAAGGCTTAGATGATGCTGCCAAAGCCGCGCAGATCGCTAAACTGAAAGACGAATGGCAAGCCAACCACGAGCAAGTTAAAGCCTTGGGTGGCCTGCGCATTGTGGCCACCGAGCGCCATGAGTCGCGCCGTATCGACAACCAGCTGCGTGGCCGCTCAGGCCGTCAGGGCGACCCAGGTTCGTCACGCTTTTTCTTGTCGCTAGACGATTCATTGATGCGCATTTTCGCGGGCGACCGCGTTAAAGCCATCATGGACAAACTAAAAATGCCAGAGGGTGAAGCGATTGAAGCAGGCATAGTGACGCGCAGCATTGAAAGCGCGCAGCGCAAAGTAGAAGCGCGTAACTTTGATATTCGCAAGCAGTTGCTGGAATACGATGATGTGAGTAACGATCAGCGCAAGGTGATCTACCAGCAGCGCAATGATATTTTGGATGCAAGCAACTTAAGCGAGCAGATCAAGTCTTTGCGCGAAGGCGCGTTTACTGATCTGGTGCGCCAGTATGTACCGGTGGAGTCGGTAGAAGAGCAGTGGGACATTCCTGCCCTAGAAAACGCACTGCAAAGCGAGTGGCAAATAGCCATGGATTTGCAAAGCATGGTTAGCAAGGCTGATGCTATCACCGACGAAGAAATTGTCGAAAAAGTAGTCGAAGTTGCCCACGCTGCATTTGATGACAAAGTGCAACTCATAGGCGCTGAGCAGTTTACGCAGTTTGAGCGCATGGTGTTGCTGCAAAGCATTGATACCAATTGGCGCGAACATTTGAGCGCACTAGACTATTTGCGCCAAGGCATTCACCTGCGCGGCTATGCGCAAAAGCAGCCTAAGCAGGAATACAAGCGCGAGGCGTTTGAGCTGTTTGGCCAGTTGCTCGATGTCGTGAAAAATGACGTGACGCGGATTTTGATGAATGTCAAGATTCAAAGCAATGAGCAAATCGCCGAGGCCACACAAGAGATGGAAAGCCGCGCTGAGAACATCAGTAACGTGACCTACACCGCGCCGACGGCGGACGGGGGCGTTGAATCCACGCTTGATGAAGAGACGCGCAGCAAAGCGGTAGCTCCAGGCTCGGGCGCAAATCCCTACGCACACATGCGCGTCGGCAGAAATGATCCGTGCCCATGCGGAAGTGGCAAGAAATACAAGAATTGTCACGGGCAGTTGAGTTAACTCTTCCCGAGTTCTTTGCTATAAAAATA
>JANOSN010000525.1:0-8506 GCA_031415895.1 Polaromonas sp.
CCTGCGTGCCGTAAAAGTGGGCTATCCATAGTGTCAGCACGCGGGCCAGTGCGGTCAGGCCGCTGTCGGTGCGGGCCAGCTGGATGGTGAAGGTGTGCTGGCCTTGGCCTACGGCGTTGGTGGTTTCGTGGGTCATGTCTAGCAGCCATTGGTGGTGGTAGCTTGGCTTGCTGGCGCTTTGCCAAAACTTGTCTTGACGCTCGGTGCTCAGTATTTGCATTTGCGCTTCGCTCAGTTGCACTTTGTTTTGCAGCAGCAGGCGGCCCAGGTCGCCCGCGCCGCCGGTGGCTTGGGCGTTGTCTAGCGCCTCTTGGTCGCCTGCCACTATGCGCCCATCAGACACGGCCACGCGCTGGACGCGAAACAGCAACTCAGCTGCACGCACGGTCAGCGCGTGCTGGGTGCCTTGTGGGTCAGCCTCAAAATGCTGCACTAACAAATGCTGCACTATGGCCTGCACCACCATGTCAATCAACAGCGGCGGCACGTTCATCGTGGCGCTGCGCATCAGCTGTGCGTAATAGGCCTCTAGCGTGCCCGCGCTCAGCAGGCCATCGCGAAAGCGCATAAACAGCGTGTAGCTTTCGCGCGCATCAGAGTCTTTTAGGGCGGCAATGTCTTGCGCTGTGACGCTGCGCTGCGGATTGTCTTGCAAGCTGGCATGCAGGCGCCGCTCGGCTGGGCACGACTGGGGCAACAGCTCAAGCTCTGGCCGCGCAAAAAAGCTGCGCCAATACGCGTCGGTAGTGCACAGCCAGCCTTGGGCGTTGCGCTCCAGTAAAGATAAGCCACTGTGTGGCCAAAAATCGTACATAAAAGGAAAAGGATTATGCTATAAAAATTATAGCTGGTTGAGCAGTAAATACTTGGACTACAAGGCTATTTTATGCATAAAACTACCAAGGCAGAGGTGCGCCTTGGTAGTCAAAGAATCCACCCGTCTGCGGCGGCTGGAGCGCGTGCACTACTTGCAAAATCTCGCTTGCCGCTACGTCTGCTGGCCGCACGTTAAGCCCGGTTTTGCTAAACGGGTCACTCAGTGGTGTGGCCACAGTGCCGGGGTGGATGGCCACGCACACAGACAGTTTGCTGCGCCGGGTCATCTCAATGGCTGTGGTTTTGACAATTTGGTTGAGTGCTGCTTTGCTGGCGCGGTAACCGTACCAGCCGCCCAAAGCGTTGTCGCTAATGCTGCCCACTTTGGCTGACATCATGGCCCAGCGGGTTACGCGGTCACGCGCCAGCAAGGGCGCAAGGTGCTTGACCAGCAGGGCAGGGCCAATGGCGTTGACCAACATCACCTGCTGTAAATATGCCGCGTCCAGCTGGGACCAGCTGCGCTCTGGCCCCACGCCTTCGCTGTGCAAATAGCCGGTGGCCACAATGACGGTGCGCAGCGGTGCGCCAGCGCATTGCAAGGCCAGCCACTGCGCGCACTGCGCCAGGCTGGCCTCATTGGCATAGTCCAGCGCAGGCAGCGTGCTACGGCCTAGAGACAGCACTTGGCTGTATTGCGCATCGCCCTGCAATACCTGCACCAGCGCTGCGCCCAAGCCACCTGTGCCGCCCACTACCAAAGCTGTAGCAGGTGCAGATGGGCTAGCGGACGCTGATGCGCTGGATGCTGCAAATTCGCTGGCAGGCCGGGCTGGTGTGGGTTCAGACATATTGATATGGGTGATAACGGTAATAACGTAGATGTAATGAGATTTGAAGCCCATTATCACCATGCCCGAAAGTTTTGTTATGATTTTCTATGTCAACACACTCAAACCCCCATTCCGTCTCGGCCCCCACCTTCATTGCGCCCGCGCAATTTACTGACCCCAAAGCAGCTCTAGCGCAACTGCAGCTGCTGTATGACAACAGCCTAGAACATCTGCGCACCAGCATGCAGGCCTTTGTCGATGGCAGTTTGCAAGCTGGCAAAGTACGCGCTTGTTACCCCTTTGTGCGCCTGCGCACCCACAGCGTAGCGCGCGCAGCCACGGCCGATAAACGCCGCAGCTACGGCTTTGTGCAAGGCCCGGGGGTGTATGAGACGACTATTACGCGGCCTGATTTATTTGGCCGCTACTTGCTGGCACAGTTTGAACTATTGCTACAAAACCACGGCGGCAGCCTAGAGATTGGTACCAGCGCACACCCCATCCCCGTGCATTTTTCGTTTGCTGAGCATGACCACGTCGAGGGCAACATGCCGCCCGAGCGCCGCGCCCTGATGCGTGATGTGTTCGACCTGCCCGACCTGTCAGCCATGAACGACGACATTGCCAACGGCACCTTCGAGCCCGGCCCGGGCCAGCCGCAGCCGCTGGGGCTGTTTACCGCGCCCCGCACCGACTATTCGCTGCACCGCCTGCGCCACTACACTGGCACCGCCACGGAGCATTTTCAAAACTATGTGCTGTTTACCAACTACCAGTTTTATATTGACGAGTTTGTCAAACTGGGCCGCGTGGCCATGCAAGACGCAAACAGTGAATACATTGCCTTTGTCGAACCTGGCAACGTGGTAACGCGCCGCGTGGGGCTGCTCGCCGAAGTAAGCGACGCGCTGGGCAAAGAGCCACCACGCCTGCCGCAAATGCCTGCTTACCATTTGGTGCGCGCCGACCATGGCGGCGTGACGATGGTGAACATCGGCGTAGGCCCAGCCAATGCTAAAAACATCACCGACCACATTGCCGTGCTGCGCCCGCATGTGTGGCTCATGCTGGGCCACTGCGCGGGCCTGCGCAACAGCCAAGCGCTGGGCGACTATGTGCTGGCCCACGCCTATGTGCGCGACGACCATGTGCTAGACGACGACCTGCCGCTGTGGGTGCCCATACCGGCCTTGGCCGAAGTGCAAATGGCCGTGCAGCAAGCTGTGGCAGAAGTGACCCAACTGTCCAGCAACGATTTGAAAAAAATCATGCGCACGGGCACGGTGGCCAGCACCGACAACCGCAATTGGGAGCTGCTGGGCTACAACCACCTCACCAAGCGTTTTAACCAAAGCCGCGCAATTGCACTAGACATGGAAAGTGCCACTATCGCTGCCAATGGGTTTAGGTTTCGCGTGCCCTACGGTACGCTGCTGTGTGTGAGCGACAAACCACTGCATGGCGAGATCAAGCTGCCCGGCATGGCCAACCAGTTTTACCGCGACCGCGTAGACCAGCACCTGCGCATAGGCATGCGCGCGCTGGAATTTTTGCGCGCCGAAGGCACCACCAAGCTGCACAGCCGCAAGCTGCGCAGCTTTGCCGAGGTGGCTTTTCAATAACGCGACATAAGGGATAGCCACATAGCCAGTATTGGTAGCTGCGCAGGACAATACCGATTTCTTTATGTATTGAAGGGTTGGTATGACATCGATGTCTGAGCGCAAAGCCGAAAAAACCGCACGCCGTTTTACTATTAAAACTATAGCTGCTTGTGCAGTAATTACTTGGACTACAGCGGTATTAGCGCAACAAAAGCCCATTCGCATCGTGGTGCCCTACGCAGCGGGCGGCCCGATTGACGTGACCGCGCGCGTACTGGCAGAGCGCGTGAGCGCTAGCCTTGGCCCGGTGATCATAGAAAACCGCCCCGGCGCAGGCGGCAACATTGGTGCAGACGCTGTGGCCAAAGCCGCACCTGATGGCCTCACCATCGGCATAGCCGCGCTGGCCACCCACGCCATTAACCCGTGGCTGTACAGCAAGATGCCCTACAACGCGACAACAGACTTTGCACCTATCACCCAAATGGTACGCGTGCCCAATGTGCTGGTGATGAACACTGACACCGCTAAGCGCTTGAACATCAACACCTTGGCCGATTTTGTGCGCTATGCCAAATCTAACCCCGGCAAGCTGAACTACGGCAGCGGCGGCAACGGTAGCGGCGGGCATTTGGCAGGCGAGCTGTTCAAAGCGCAAGCTGGTATTTTTGCTGTGCACATTCCCTACAACGGCGGCAACCCTGCGCAGTTGGCCTTAGTGTCAGGCCAAGTAGACTTTAATTTTGACAACTTGGCCACCGCAGCGCCCAACATCCGCTCAGGCAAGCTCAAAGCCTTGGCAGTCACTAGCGCGCAACGCAGCGCCCTACTGCCAGATGTGCCGCCCGTGGGCGACACTTACCAAGGTTTTGAAGTAGAAACTTGGTGGGGCTTGGTAGCGCCAGCGGCCACGCCGCGCGATGTGCTGGACAAATACAACAAAGCTTTCGTCGAAGCCTTGCAGTCAGAGCAGGCTAAAACCCGTTTTGCAGGCCTGATGGCCGAGCCTGCGCCCACCACAGGTGCGCAGTTTGGCGCGATGATGCAGCGCGAGCTGGCGCGCTATGAAAAGCCTGTAAAAATTAGCGGAGCTAAGGTAGATTAGTGCCGTAGTCCAAGTATTTATTGATTATTCAGCTATTAAAAATATAGCAAAATTAATTCAAATCAAGTCAGCTCAACCCAGCTTGATTCAACTTACTTTGGGCGTACTGAGTTGCCTGCACCAGTTCTGCCCACCATATTGGCCAAAGTATCAGCTTTAGGGATGCGTGGGGCTATGGTGGGCAACACATGCGTGGCCTCTAGCTCGTTGATTTTTGTAATCAATGCTTCGCCGCTGATCACAGGGGCTCCGTCTGGGCCTTCGCCCGGCGGTCGGGTGCTCAGAGGGGAATCTACAAACTGCACGCGGCGTGGCGTAGCGGCATCCATTTGGCTTAAGCGCGTGCGCAGTGCCTCTATCACGTCCTTGGCCACCCCACTGCCGTTCTCGCACAGTGCAATAGTGACATGCACGTTGTACACATCGCCACCGCCTAGTTGAATGGATGGACGCATGCAGGTGGTCAAAATTTTGATGCCTAAGTCGTTCAAAGCTTCGCGCGTGACCGGTGACTCAATGAGGTACATGAAGTGGTCATCGTTGTAGCGGGCTACCGTGTCGATATCGCGCGCTAGGCGGCGCAAGCGCGCGCCGAAATGCGCCATCACCGCACCGCGCTGGGCCGTGCCCATGGGTGCCATCTGGGCTGATTGGCCTAACCAGCGCACCATGACCACACCGCAGGGCTTGCCAAAACGTTTGCTGCGTGCCAGCACTTGCGGCAGGCGCACTGACACAATACGCGGCAGCGACAGGCCGGTTGCCATATCGGTGTGGGCTAATGCAGATTCACGCTCTAGCGCGGCATACGATTCGCGGCTGCGCAAAATCATGCCCCCGTAGATCACCATCATGCCTAAGCAACCTGTGATGGCGCCAAGCAACTGGGCAAGTTCTACGTGCTCTATCCAGCCGATGATGTAGGCTAAGCGCGCCATCATAGATATCGTCAACGGTGCAAAACCCGCCACCACAAACCACAGCCACGACTGCATGCGCCAGGCCATCCACACCATCGAGCCTAAGTTCCACAGCATGGCCAGTGCCACCAAGGGGCTAAGTATTTCGCGTGGAAACTGGCTACCCATCACCACAAAAGCCAGTGCTGCAATCACAAGCATCACAGTCACACCCACCGCTATCTTAAATATATGCGGTGCCGCGTTGCGCGCATAACTGACTTGGGTAGTAAACCAAGTGGTAGCTGCTAAGCCTAAGATGGGCAAAATCACGGGCATGATTTTGTTTAAATACACACTGCCTGGCCAGATACGCAAACCAGCATAGCCCAGCAAGGTCAGCTGCGCAGTCATCAGCATAAACACCATCAAACCAAACCAGGCGTACTGGCTGTTGCGGTACAGACGTGCCGTTAGCAGGCCTATGACAGTCAGCAGGCCAAACAAACCAATCATCAACCCCGCCAACGTGCCCACGCGCATAGCACCGTCAATATAGTCGTCAGGTGCAATTAACTGTGGCCGTTCAGTCAGTACGGTGCGGTTTTCTAGTTTGACAAAATACTGCCTGGCTTGGTCAGTGCGGGTGCCCAGCTCAAAGCTGGGGTTGCGAGTGAATAAAGGCCACTGGTTCATCGGCACTTCTTCACCCGCAACTTGCTGCATCCAGCGCTGTTTATCGTCTAAATAGAACAAAGTGACGCGCTCAATGTTCTGGCGCGGTATGCGCATGTACCACATCTGTGGACTGCTGGTGACAGGCATGCTAAAGCGCAACCAAGCCTCGTTATTGTCGTTTGTAGGTATAGCCTGCTGGTCTGTAAGAGGAGCAAATTTTCCAACGTAACTGGGGCTAGTCAGATCGTAAGGATTGAACACCTTGCCGCGCGGCAGCATTTGGTATTGCACAGGCTCACCTAGCTTTAAAACCCTGCTGTCTTCAAACAGTTGGCCAAGCTGCTGCCCAAAAGCCAATAAGGGCACCAAAAGAAAAAATAACGTAGAAAGAGAACGCAACAAAATAGCCAATAAATTTACAAAATGTACAGATCTCAACTATATACGAGCCCCTAACATGCACAACACGAAAGCATTCAATCTGTGGCAAAAGTCACGAACCATACAATGTGTACACGCCTTGCTAATGGGTTGTGCAAACTAAATCACAAGGTCAGGGCAGATGCTATGGTTGATAAAAAAAACAAACCCCAGTAATGACTGGGGTTTGTGCAGATAGCAATGGCTAAAGCCATTACAAAGGGCTAATCACTCGCCTAAATAAGCAGCTCGCACTTTGGGGTCGTTTAACATTTCTTTGGCGTTGCCGCTCATGGTGATCAGCCCGCTGTCCATCACGTAGCCGCGATCAGCCGCCTGCAGGGCGAGCTTGGCGTTTTGCTCTACCAGCAGCACGGTCACGCCTTGGGCTGACACATCGCGCACGACTTCAAAAATCTTCTCCACCATGATGGGCGACAGGCCCATCGATGGCTCATCTAACAGCAGTACCTTGGGGCGGCTCATCAGCGCGCGGCCCATGGCCAGCATTTGCTGCTCGCCGCCGCTCATGGTGCCAGCCAGTTGGTCTTTACGCTCTTTCAGGCGCGGGAAGATACCAAATACTTTGTCGATATCGTTGGCGATTTCTGCGGTGTCGCGGCGAATGTACGCGCCCATTTGCAGATTCTCGGTAATGGTCATGCGGGCAAACACGCCGCGGCCTTCGGGCACCATGGCCAAGCCTTGCTTGACCAAATCCCACGCGCCTTGGCCCGCAATGTTTTTGCCTAAATATTCAATCGTTCCAGCGGCTGCCGCCAATGAGCCAGTGATGGCCTTCATGGTGGTGGTTTTACCAGCGCCGTTAGAGCCGATCAAGGTAACCAGCTCGCCCTCGCGCACTTCGAAGTCTGCGCCTTTAACCGCTTGAATGCCGCCATAAGACACTTTAAGGCCAGTGACCTTAAGCAAGATGGTGTTGGTATTGGTAGTCATGTTCTATCCTTGCCCGCTTAGTGGCCGCCGCCCAAATAGGCTTCGATCACTTTCTCATTCTTTTGTACTTCGGCAGGTGTGCCCTCGGCAATTTGTTTGCCGTAGTCCAGCACGGTCACGCGGTCGCACAGGCCCATCACCAGCTTGACATCATGCTCAATCAGCAAAATGGTGCGGTTGTCTTTGCGGATCTGGTCAATCAGTCCCCGCAGCATGATTTTTTCAGTCGCGTTCATGCCTGCAGCGGGTTCGTCTAGCGCGATCAATTGCGGGTCGGTGGCCAAAGCGCGTGCAATTTCTAAGCGGCGTTGGTCGCCGTAGCTTAAGGTGCGGGCTTTGTAGTCGGCAAACTTGCCAATGCCTACGTAGTCCAGCAGTTCATGCGAGCGCTGAGCGATTTCAGCTTCTTCTTTCTTAGCGGCACCGCTGCGAAAGATCGCGCCAAAGATGCCTGCGTGGGTGCGCACATGGCGGCCTACCATCACGTTTTCTAGCGCGGTCATTTCGGCAAACAAGCGAATGTTTTGGAAGGTGCGGGCTATGCCTGCCTTAGCCACTTCATGCACTGCCGAAGGTGTATAGGGCTTGCCCGCTAATTCAAAAGTGCCGCTGTCCGGCGTATACAGCCCCGTGATGACGTTAAAAAAGGTGGTTTTGCCTGCGCCGTTAGGGCCAATCAGACCATAGACCTGACCGCGCTGGATGGTGATGCCGACATCGGACAAGGCCTGCAAACCGCCAAAGCGTTTAGAAATGCCCGCTACTTTAAGAACAATATCTTTTTCTGACATGGTGGGCTTCTCCTTACTTAGGTGTGTTTTGTAGCGACTTGCCATGCTCAGGCGAGGGCCATAGACCCTTAGGCTTGAGCAACACCACGGAAATCATGGCCAACGCGATCAGCAGCTGGCGCAAGATAGACGCATCTAAACGACCACCCGTCATGTCTTGCAAGGGCCCTGCCACATAGCGCAGAACCTCTGGAAGCGATGACAACAACAGGGCACCCAAGATCACACCTGGAATATGGCCCAGGCCACCCAACACAATCATCGCCACAATCATCACTGACTCCATCAGCGAGAACGACTCAGGCGATACAAAACCCTGAAACGGTGCAAACATCGCACCTGACACACCGCCAAAAGTTGCGCCCATGCCGAAAGCCAGCAGCTTCAAGTTACGGGTGTTGAT
>JANOSN010000526.1:0-1042 GCA_031415895.1 Polaromonas sp.
GCTGTACAACGAAATGCTGGCCGAGGCCGTGCGCAGTCTCAAGGCTGGCAAAGAGCCCGATTTGCTATCGCCACTGCATGTCACCACCGAGATCAACCTGCACGCCCCCGCCCTGCTGCCCAGCGACTATTGCGGCGATGTGCACCTGCGATTGAGTTTTTACAAAAAACTGGCTACAGCTAAAACTACCGACAAGATCGACCAACTGCTAGAAGAAATTGTCGACCGCTTTGGCAAACTGCCATCGCAGGCGCAAACCTTAATCGACGTTCATAGGCTAAGAGTCATTGCCAAGTCGTATGGCGTAGTAAAAGTAGATGCAGCCCCCGGCATGATCACCATCAACTTCCAAAAAGACCCGCCGATTGACAGCCTGGCCATCATCCATTTGATTCAAAAGAACAAGCATATTAAGCTGGCAGGCAACGACAAACTGCGCATCGAACGCGAGCTGCCAGATACCAAGGCGCGGGCGCAGATGGTGCGCGATGTGCTTAAAAGCTTGGGGCAACCTACGACTCCGACACCCAAAACCGAGGCACTTGCAACATAATTGCATGACACTTATAATTGCTCATGTAATTATTTTAGGAGCCTTGCTATGAGCCAAGTCACAATTTACATGGACGACGATGCCATAGCCCGCGCTAAAGCTGCGGCTGCGGCTGCCAAGCTGTCGCTCAGCAGCTGGCTAGCCAAGCTCGTCAAAGAGCAAACGCCCGAAGTAGACGCTAATGGCTGGCCAGTGGGGTTTTTCGAAAGTATCGAAGCCAACAAGCACATTTGGGATGACTTTCCAACCCTAGAAGAAATTCGTGCGGACATGGGCACCGATCTACCCAGAGAAAGCTTTTAATGTATTTGCTAGACAGCAATATTCTGATTTATTGGCTCAAAGGCCAAGGCAAAGTAACCCAGCAGCTGCAAAGCAAGTCGCCCCAGCACATCAAGATACCAGCACCTGCTTTGTTTGAGCTGGAATACGGCACTGCCAAATCAACAAAACCACAGTTGCAACGTGAATTTATCGATGCGCTGGTGC
>JANOSN010000527.1:0-4036 GCA_031415895.1 Polaromonas sp.
CCCAAGATATTTCTGTGGAGCAACAAGGCGCTGTCGCCATCATCACGCTGCGCCGGGCGCA
The DNA here is from genome assembly GCA_031415895.1 of Polaromonas sp. Lineage (GTDB taxonomy): Bacteria > Pseudomonadota > Gammaproteobacteria > Burkholderiales > Burkholderiaceae_C > JAAFIP01. The sequence continues at coordinate 62 of JANOSN010000527.1, forward strand.
AAAGCGCAATGCATTGAACGACGCGCTGGTGCTAGGCCTAGAGTACGCCTTTACGCACCTTGCTGCAGGTACACGCGCAGCAGTGATTGTGGGCGATGGCGACCATTTTTGTGCAGGCCTGGATTTAAGCGAGTTGCAAGAGCGCGGCACCATCGAAGGCCTGCACAATTCGCGCATGTGGCACCGCGCTTTTAATGCCATTGAAAAAGGCTCGGTGCCTGTCGTTGCTGCACTGCACGGCGCAGTGGTGGGCGGCGGGATGGAGCTGGCCAGCAGCTGCCATATTCGCGTAGCTGATGAAAGTGCGTTCTTTGCTTTTCCAGAAGGTACGCGCGGTATTTTTGTAGGTGGCGGTGGCTCAGTGCGCGCACCTAAGCTGATTGGCGAACACCGCATGCTGGACATGATGCTCACCGGCCGCGTGTACAAAGCTGCTGAGGCTGTGCCCGTAGGTTTTGCACAATACCTAGTGCCCGCAGGTACCGCAAAGGCCAAGGCGATTGAGCTGGCGCAAAAAATTGCCACCAACGCGCCCATGACCAACTACGCCCTGATGCACGCCCTGCCCCGCATTGCAGAGCAAACGGCAGACCACGGCTTTTTTACTGAGGCACTAATGGCGTCGATCACCGAGACTGCACCCGAGGCGCAGCAACGTGTGAAAGACTTTTTAGAAGGCCGCGCGGCTAAGGTAAAGGCGGGTTAAGGCAAAGCTTATCTAAGGACGAAGAACTGATACCGGACGCGAAGGGCGCGAAGGTTGCGCTAAGGACGCTAAAGGAAACCCAAATTTTTTATGAGTGACATACCTGTTTATCGCGACTTTACTTTTGGCGTGACACGCGCAGTGAAAACTGAGCGCGGAGGAAACACCTATTTGGTGGCAGAGCAGACTTTGCAGGCCTATCCAGAACGCCTCACCGATCGATTGCAGCACTGGGCACACACCGCACCTGAGCGCACTTGGATGGCGCGGCGCGATAGCACGGGCGCTTGGGTAAAAATCAGTTATGCCCAAGCTTGGGACAAGGCCCAACGCATTGGCCAAGCGCTGCTTGACCGCGGGCTGGGAGTCGACAAACCCGTGGCCATTCTCAGCGAGAACAGCCTAGAGCACGCGCTGTTGGCCATTGGCTGCATGACCGTGGGTGTGCCGTACTGCAGCGTATCCACCGCCTACAGCTTGATGAGCCAAGACTATGAAAAACTGCGCCATGTGCTAGGCACCATTACCCCAGGTTTGGTGTACGCCAGCGATTGGGCACGATACGGCAAAGCGATTGACGCAGTGGTGGGTGCTGATGTGGAAGTTGCTACAAATACCATAGCTAACCGAGCAATAAATACTTGGACTACCACCCTATTTGATGCACTTTTAAGCACAAATACCACGCCCGCAGTGGCCCAAGCCATGCAGGCCACGGATGGCGACACGATTGTGAAGTTTTTGTTCACCAGCGGCTCTACCAAGCTGCCCAAGGGCGTGGTCAACACCCAGCGCATGATCTGTGCTAACCAGCAGCAGATGGCGCAGTCCAAACCCAGCGTGTTTGACATTCCGCCCGTGCTAGTAGACTGGCCACCCTGGAACCACACCTTTGGCGGCAACCATGACTTCAACCTCGTACTGTTCCATGGCGGCACGCTGTACATCAACGACGGCAAACCCACGCCAGCTTTGATTGGCGAGACGATTCGCAACCTCACCGAGATTGCGCCCACGGTGTATTACGACGTACCGATTGGCTTTGAATATCTCGCCAACGAGATGAAGACTAACGCCGCGTTACGCAAAAATTTACTCTCTAACCTGCGCATGTTTTTCTACGCGGGCGCAGCGCTGGCGCAGCCCATTTGGGACTCGCTGTACGAAACCCAAGAAAAAGAGCTGGGCTACCGCATCCCCATGACCACTGGCCTGGGCATGACCGAGAGCGCGCCGTTTGGATTGTTTGTCACCAACACGCAAGTCAAGGCGGGCGACCTGGGCCTGCCCACGCCGGGTTTAGAGTTAAAACTAGTGCCCAGTGGCAACAAAATTGAAGTGCGCTACCGTGGCCCTAACGTCACACCCGGCTACTGGCGCAACGAAGCAGCCACCGCCGAGGCCTTTGACGAGGAAGGCTTTTTTTGCACCGGCGACGCGATCAAATGGATCGACGAGGCCGACATTCACCAAGGCCTGAAGTTTGACGGCCGCATTGCCGAAGACTTCAAGCTGTCCACCGGCACCTTCGTTAGTGTAGGCCCTCTGCGGGCTAAGGTGATTGCCGCTGGTGCGCCGCTGATTCAAGATGTGGTGATCACCGGGCTGAATGAAAAAGAAGTCGGCGCTCTGATTATCTTAGCGTTAGGCCCCGCTAAAAAGTTTGCTGGCTTGCCTGACAGCGCCACAATGAAACAAGTGGCTGAGCACGCCAGTATCCAACAAGCCATGGCAAACATGCTGACCACATTAGCCGCTAGTGCCACAGGCTCATCCAGCCGCATTGCCCGCGCGGTGGTACTGACCGAGCCACCCCAGATCGACAAAGGTGAGATTACCGACAAAGGCAGTATCAACCAGCGTGCTGTGCTGACTGCACGCGCTGCCTTGGTGCAAGCGCTGTATGCGGATACTGCGCCTCATTTGATCAAGCCTTCACATGCCTGAGTCTGTCACCAACATCAAACCCTGGTGTACCTCAGGTGCTGGGTGGCCAGATTGCAGGCATGTCGTCTCCGCTGGGCGACTGGATACAGCACATCAAAACAGGCCGTGCCCGCCTGCTGGCCACCTCGGGGCCAATACGTTCCACTTTCACGCCCGATGTGCCCACCTACAAAGAGCAAGGCTTTGACGAGCTGGTAGTGCGCGAATGGTTTGGTTTTTTTATGCCAGCAGGCGCTAGCTTGATGTACATTCTGTTGATATGCCCTTAGCCCGCGCCAACACGATCAGCAAAAAAGCCACTGCCCCTAAAGTCAGCAAAGCGGCAGCTGCTCTGGATACGCGCTTTTTAGAAAGCCTGATGGGCTATAACGCCCGCCGCGCCGCTTTGACCATCATTGACATGTTCTTTCAGCGCATGGCGGTGTATGACCTGCGGCCGGTGGATTTCTCGGTTTTATCGGTAATTGCCCACAACCCCGGCGTCACCTCGCGCCAGCTGTGCCAAACGCTGGGAATTTTGCCGCCCAATTTTGTGGCCTTACTGGTCAGCTTGCAAAAACGCGACTTAGTTCAGCGCCAGCCGCACCCCAGCGACAAACGTGCTGTCGCCCTGCAGCTGAGCGTTAAGGGCCAGGCCATGATGCAACAAGCCGAGCAAACGGTGCAAGCTTCTGAACTTGATGCCACTGCCAGCCTTAGCCCCGCTGAGCGAGACACGCTGATGGCCTTATTGCAAAAAATTTATCTGAATAAATCGCTCAGTTCAGCATCCAATAAACTAGCCCAATCAGCCGCGCAGTCTAGCCCACGATCCAGTGCGCGCTCAAGCCCTCGTTTAACTGCTCAATCAGCCCCAAAGCCAAGCCCTAAGCGCCCTAGCGGTGCAAAAAGTGCAGCAAAAGCACCACAGAATTAGGGTATGCGCCTAGTTTTGTTGCACAAGTAGCTATGATAGTTGTAGCATTTTTTGAAAAATGCGTTATATTTCAACCAGTTCGAGCCAAAAGCTCTTATTTCACATTACCCGCTAAAACAACTTATTCTTAGGAGATGCCTCTTATGAGCGCCAAGGACAATGCTGCTGTAAATCAACTGTTCGACCTGTTGGAGTCGCGTTTTGCTATCCGTGTTTTGTGGGCGCTCAAAGACGGCCACCCGCAAACCTTTCGCTTGTTGCAAGACAGCGTAGGCGGCATTACGCCAAACACCTTGAACACCCGTTTAAAGGAAATGCGCGCTGCCGGTTTAATCACCCACGGTGACAGCGGCTACAGCGTTACCAGCAGCGGCGCTGACCTGCTGCGCCGCATGAACGACATGAG
>JANOSN010000528.1:0-4026 GCA_031415895.1 Polaromonas sp.
CCGAAAATGATCGTGTCGATCGACGGTGTCGTCATCAAAGAAGTCCAACTCACCAAAGACCGGACCACGCTCGGGCGGCGGCCTTACAACGATATCGTTATTGATAACTTGGCTGTAAGTGGCGAGCACGCAGTGATGCAAATGACCGGCAATGAGGTGTATCTAGAAGACCTCAATAGCACCAATGGCACTTATGTGAATGGCAAGGCGGCTAAAAAACAGTTGCTTGCGCACAATGACACTGTAGAAATTGGTAAGTACAAGATCAAATACATCAATGAAGCAGCTAGTGCCAACTTTGAGAAAACCATGATCGTAAAAGCGGGTGCAGCTGGTTTTGCCCCAGCTGCTGCGCCAGAAGCAATGGCTAATGAAGGCGTGGCTACAGGAACAGCCGCCATCAAAGTATTGTCGGGTGCTGCTGCTGGGCGTGAGGTGCCACTGGTAAAAGTAGTCACCACTATTGGCAAGCCAGGCGTTGCCGTAGCAGCTATTACCAAACGTCCTCATGGTTTTGTAGTGGCCCATGTGGAAGGCGCAAACCGCCCCACGCTCAACGGCGCACCCATTGGCGCGGAGCCGATGGTGTTGAAGAACATGGATGTTTTGGAATTAGCTGGTACGCAAATGCAGTTTGTGCAGAGCTGATCTTTTTTTCCATTCACTAGGGCAATAAGCCCGCCAGCGCAGTTCATAGCGCTGTGCTTTATAAGTTCGCTACACCATAGGAGACGCAATGCAGGCGCTGCTAAAACACTGGCCCCGCATTGCCGTCACACTGCTACCTTTAATAGTAGCTTTGTTGCACGCAGGCGAGTTTTTACCTATCAATGTTTTTAAACGGTTAGATGACATCATCTATGACGCGCGTTTGCGCGCGACTATGCCCGAAAAGATAGATGATCGCATTGTCATCATAGATATTGACGAAAAAAGTCTAGCTGAGGTGGGGCGTTGGCCCTGGGGTCGCAACAAAATGGCAGACTTGGTGAATGAGCTATTTGACGGTCACCAAATCGCGATGCTGGGCTTTGACGTGGTTTTTGCTGAGGCCGATGAAAGCTCTGGACTTAAACGCTTGCGTCAACTGGCTGGCGAGGAAATGCGTGACCAGCCCGGGTTCGCCGAACGACTAAGCCAAATTCAAAGCAGCTTGGATTATGACGCTGCATTTGCGCGGTCGTTAGAAAAGCGACCCGTGGTCTTGGGCTACTACATGACCAGTGACCGCGATGGGCGCACCAACGGCACATTGCCTAAGCCAGTCATGCAAAAAGAAGCGCTAGCAGGGCGCCCTATTCAATTTACCAGCTGGTCTGGCTACGGCTCCAATATCGATTTACTGGCCAAGGCCGCGCCCACAGCAGGATTTTTCAATTCTATTACCGATCTTGATGGCGTGGTGCGCTCTATCCCTCTAGTTGCGGAGCATAAAGGCCAATACTACGAGTCACTCTCGCTGGCCATGTTTCGTATGTTGACTGGTAAACCGACAGTCGAGCCAGGTTTTCCACGCGAAAAATTTCTAGCACGTAACTACAAGGGCTTAGAAAGTATTTTGTTAAAGCAAGGCGATAAATCACTTGCGATCCCAGTAGACGAGAAGGTGGCTTCATTAGTGCCATTTAGAGGCCTAGGTAACACAGCCGGGGGCTCGTTTAAATACTATTCGGCAGCTGATGTGATTTCCAAGCGCATTCCAACCGGCGCTTTGAAAGATAAGATTATTTTGGTGGGTACAACAGCACCTGGGCTGTTAGATCTGCGCGTTACTCCTGTCGGCGAGACTTACCCCGGTGTAGAAGTGCACGCCAATATGATCTCGGGCCTTATAGATGGTCGTGTATTTGTCAAGCCCGACTACGCAGTGGGTTTTGAAGTGGTAGTTTTAATATTAGCTGGCCTCACATTGGCTTTGGCGCTGCCGCTGCTGACAGCACCCAAGGCAGTGGCTTTAAGCCTTGCCGTAGTAGGTGGCTTAATCGGTTTGAATTTTTGGATGTATTTAGGCTACGGCCTGGTGCTGCCCTTATCTTCTGCCTTGATCATGGCGCTAACATGCTTTGCACTCAATATGAGCTATGGCTACTTTGTTGAGAGCAAATCCAAAAGACAAATTGCTAATATGTTTGCCGCCTATGTGCCGCCAGAGCTGGTGGACGAAATGGTCAAAGACCCTGACAGTTACAGCATGAAGGCTGTGAATAAAGAGCTTACGGTGATGTTTTGCGATATGCGGGGGTTTACCAATTTATCTGAGAAGATGGAGCCTACCGAGCTACAAGCGCTGCTTAATAATTTATTCAGTCGGCTCACTGAAATTATCCAGGCCAACCGCGGTACCACGGACAAGTACATGGGTGACTGCGTGATGGCGTTTTGGGGGGCACCAGTGGATACGCCAAATCACGCTCAGCTGGCCATTAAAGCATCGCTCGAAATGTGCGATGCTGTGCGTAAGCTCAACCTTGAGCACCTTGCCAAAGGCTTGCCTGCAATTGGGGTAGGCATCGGGTTGAACTCTGGCACCATGTGCGTTGGCAATATGGGCTCAGACATACGCCGCAGCTACACCGTGATTGGTGATGCGGTGAACTTGGGGTCTCGGTTAGAGGGCTTGTCTAAAAATTACGGTGTAGAAGTCGTAGTCAGCGAGGCTACCAAAAAGCTGGGCACAGAATTTATTTGGCAAGAACTAGACAAAGTGCGCGTCAAAGGCAAAGACCAAGCGGTGTCGATTTTTATGCCAATATCTGCCAAAGAACAAACGGCCCGGGGCGACGCTGACGAACTCAAAGCGTGGAATAGTATGCTTAAGGCTTACAGAAATCAGGACTGGGAGCAGTGCGATGTGCAATTATTGAACTTGCAACGCCTAAATGCCAAAAAATTCCTTTACCAGTTGTACTCAGACCGTGTAGCCTCAATGCGTATGCTGCCCTTTGACCCTTCTTGGGACGGCGCAACGAATTTTGATACCAAATAAGGACTAGTGGTTTATGAAAGTACGGGTTTTAGGCTGCTCAGGCGCAATAGCGCAAAATTGCCGTACTACGTCGTTTTTAATTGATGGCGATGTGCTGATTGATGCAGGTACGGGAGTGGGTGATTTGACTTTAGAGGAGATGCGCAACATCGACGATGTATTGCTAACCCATTCTCACCTAGACCATATTGCATCCCTGCCGCTCATGATTGATTCTGTAGCGGCCATGCGTAACGCGCCATTGCGCGTGCATGCACTGCCAGAAACTATTGCATCGCTGCAACAGCATATTTTTAACAACGTGATTTGGCCAGATTTCAGCAAAATACCTTCTATCGAAGCGCCATTTTTAACCTTCCATCCGCTAACCACGGGTCAGAGCATTGCCTTCAACAACAAAACAATAGAAGTGCTGCCTGCGGTTCACACCGTGCCAGCCGTGGGCTACGCTGTCAATGCGGGCCAAGGCAACTGGGTTTTTACGGGCGACACAGAGCGCAACCCCGCTTTTTGGAAGCGCTTAAACCAAATGGACGTTGCCATGCTAGTGATAGAAACAGCATTTAGCAACCGCGAGACAGAGCTGGCCAAACGCAGCTTGCACTTGTCACCCGCCTCATTGGCCGACGAGCTAGACAATATTGCCAAAGATAAAAATTATCCGATTTACATCACGCACACCAAGCCAGCTGAGACTGAGCTGATCATGCACGAGGTGCAGCGTTTTGACCAAACTCACCCCAACGGGCCTAACGTATCGCACGATATTCGTTGGTTGCGTGCGGGGCAGGAGTTTACGCTCTAGTCATGCTGGGCTTTAGCGACTTTCAGCAGTTGAGAGCGGTGTGCATTAAGTATCGGCCTAAACAGCCTCTTCGACAAAATTGTCACCAAACGGCTGTTACAAATTTCCACTTTGTCAGCCCAAGCCCATAAAACTGTAAAAACTCGTGACTTTATCCGTCCAAACAGCCTAAAACGGCTTGGCACAGGCATTGCAAAAACAGTTGGCTTTCTTAAACTAACTGGAGATTTTTCAT
>JANOSN010000529.1:0-7524 GCA_031415895.1 Polaromonas sp.
GGTTTTAAGCACAGGGACGCGGTTCGCTGGAGGGCGTCCCGCCGTCCATCCAAGGTAAACAACGAACCAATGCACTGCCAGAGCTGAGTTCAATAGCTGTTAAATGCTACAAATTCAATAGCTATATAGTCAATAAATACCTGGACTACAAGCCATTTAGGCAAGTAAAAAGTATCTACGCGTTGTTACCACCCATCTTTGCAGCCAGCTTAGCCTGCAATGCCAAGGTGTCAGTATCTAAACCGCCCTTAGTGTCCCATCCCGCTAAATGTTGCTCAGCGATGCGTCCTAAGTTTTGCACCCAGTCAGAGTTATCGTTTAAACAAGGTATGTAGTGAAAGCTGCGGCCATCCACGGCGGCTTGCTCTCCTGCGCCCGCGTGCAAAAAGGCTTCTTTGGCTTCCATCGCAATTTCCTCAAGCGTTTCCAAGCAGTCCACCGTAAAGCCTGGGCAGACTACGTCTACGCGTTTTATGCCGGCCTTGGCCATGGCAATTAAAGTGGGCTCGGTATAGGGTTCTAGCCATTTGGCTTTGCCAAAGCGTGACTGAAAAGTCAATTGCAATTGGTCTTTGGTGAGGCCCAGTTTTTCGCCCACTAAGCGCGCAGTTTTGTAGCATTCGCAGTGGTAGGTGTCGCCCAAATGCAGCGTGCGTTCAGGCACGCCGTGAAAGCTCATTACCAGTTTGTCAGGCTTGCCGTGTTGCTGCCAGTAGCTGCTAATGCGCGTGGCCAGTGAGTTGATGTAGCCTGCGTCGTCATGGTAGTTATTGACAAAGCGCAGCTCGGGTATGCGGCGCACTTTGGCGGCCCAGGTGTACACCGCGTCAAACACGCTGGCGGTGGTGGTGCCGCTGTACTGGGGGTACATGGGCAAAATCAAAATGCGGTTGAAGCCCTCAGCTTTTAACGCGTCTAGCTGCGACTTCATGCTAGGATTAGCATAGCGCATGCCCAAGCGCACTTGCACCTTATGGCCTTGCTCGCCTAGGTAGCCTTGCAGCAGCTTGGCTTGTTTTTCGCTCCATACTTTTAGCGGCGATCCTTCAGTAGTCCAAATGCTGGCGTATTTTGCGGCTGATTTAGCGGGTCGTAACCGCAAAATAATGCCATGCAATATGAGCCACCAAATGGGTTTGGGAATTTCAACTACGCGGTGATCAGACAAAAATTCAGCCAAATAGCGGCGCACTGCGGGTGCTGTGGCCTCGTCGGGTGTGCCTAGATTGCACAACAGTACAGCGGTGCGCGAGTTAAATTGACCGGTTTGGCCGTGGGTGTATTGGGGTTCTTTTGCAAATGCCATGCTGTATTCTCCACTACCTATGCTCGACGTTTCAAAAATAAAAGCCATATCCCTAGATTTAGATGACACGCTGTGGCCTATTTGGCCGGTGATTGAGCGTGCAGAAAAAGCCTTGCTAGACTGGCTGATCGACCACGCGCCCATGACGGCTGCCATGTTTGCGTCGCCCACCGCGCTGCGTGAAATACGCGAATATATGGCCAACGTGATGATCAAACAGCGCCCTGAAATACGCCATGACTTGGGCGCCATTCGCTTAGAGTCGATTCGCCTAGCGCTGTACCGCGCCAAAGAAGACCCACGGCTGGCTGAGCGGGCCTATGAAGTGTTTTTTGCAGAGCGTAACCGTGTGGTGCTCTATGACGACGCGCTGCCCGCGCTGATTGCTATGTTTGCGCGCTATCCGTTGGTATCCTTGTCTAACGGCAATGCGCAACTGCACTTAGTTGGTTTAGCGGGCTACTTTAAAGCGGCCATTAGTGCCAAAGAATTTGGTCATAGCAAGCCTGATCCCAGCATTTTCTTGGCTGCTGCAGGTGCGGTGGGCGTGCAACCGTATGAGGTGCTTCACATTGGCGATGATGCTGCGTTGGACGTGCAAGGCGCGTTGAACGTTGGCATGCAAGCGGTGTGGCTTAACCGCGATGACAAGCTGTGGCCCTATGAAAATTGCAGTCCTACGTTGGAGGTGGTTTCGCTGGCAGATGTGTGTTCTGCATTGGTGATTTAAATCAGGGCCGATCCATCTGGCGCCGAGAAAGAACTTATCCCACTTTTTGTCGGATGGTAGTTGTCCGTACAGCACAAGTGATCCTACATCATGCGCAAATTATTAATCTTAGCGATTGCATTTCAAATTTTGCGCAAACCGAATATAGAACAACCTGGCTATGAAGACAAAAACGACGCAACCTTGGAGATCACAGCATAGGTTTGATCGCGCTGCGGTGAGTGCCCACACTGCTCTAATTTTAATAGCTGTCTGAGCAGTAAATACTTGGACTGTGTGCCATTTTCGTTGATAAAAGTGCCTTTTAAGGCATCAATTTGCGCCATCGTGCCATACGGGTCATCTACACCTTGAATGGCCAGCAAGGGACAAGCGATCTGCGTACATTCGACTTCGATGTTGAAACTACGAAAGCCCTCGCTTAGCCACACATCGTTCCACTGCCAAAACGCACCATCCACATCGCTGTGAAACTTAGCCAGCTTGCCCCGCAAGTCACTGCTTTCAAACGCCACACGTGCTGCTGCAATGCTGCGCAGGCTAATATCTTCAACAAACAAATGCGGTGCCATGACGATGCAGCTGCGCGTGGCAAAGCGGCTGGCGTACAGCAGCGCTATGGTGCCGCCGTCGGAATGGCCTAGCATGATGGGGTGATCTATGCCAAGCTGTGATAGTAACGCAGGCAAAACCTCCCAAGCCTCGTGGTGCATGTACGTAGGCGGTAGCGGCCGCGCTGCGGGTGCTGACTGGCCGTAGCCTTGGCGTGAATACACTAAGCCCGCGCAGCCCGTGGCGGCGCACACCTGCGCAGGAAAGCTGCGCCACATGGCTACGGACCCTAGGCCTTCGTGCAAAAAAACAATCGTGCCCTGCGCCGCGTTACCTGCAATGCGCTGCACTTCCAGCGACTGGCCTAGCACTTGAATTTGCTCGCAAGGAGATGTCAAAGTTGCAGGCATGGTATGGTGGTGTGCGGGTGTGCGGGTGTGTGGCAGACTGATTGGACGGTGTGCCCTCAGTCTTTCAATACTGCGTAGCTGGCAGCGTGATGCGCAGGCCGTCTAGTGCGGCGGTGGCTACCAGTTGGCAGCTTAAACGGCTGTTGGGTAGGCGCGGGCTGGCCGTCATCTCTAGCATCGACAATTCGTCAGCACTGGGCGCTGGTAATTTGTCGATCCAAGCTTCATCCACCATCACATGGCAGGTGGCGCAGGTTAGGCTGCCTCCGCAGTCTGCAGCTATACCGTCAATGCCCGCACGTGTGGCTGCCTGCATGATGGATTGGCCTATTTTTACATCAAATTGGCTTGTAGTCCAAGTATTTACTGCTGAGCTAGCTATAAAATTAATAGTAATAGTGGTCATGCAAGGTATGCCGTGGTGTTAATGCCAAGAGCTAAAACCATCAGTTAAAACTTAGAAAATATTTCACGCCGCTGCCAGTCCACTGCGTCTGCTGCTGCGCTGTAGCGCGCAAGTTCTTGCTGTTTGATTTGGCACACCGTGTTCACAAAACTCTGGCCCAGCCCATCGCATAGCGCCTTGTCGCTTTGCAGCGCCTGCAATGCGTCGCCTAAGCTAGCTGGCAATAAAGCGGCGTCGGTTTGGTAGGGTGATGCACTGGCTACAGGGGGTTTTAGCTTGCGAAGCAGCCCGTCTAAGCCTGCGTAGATTTGCGATGCCATGTACAAATACGGGTTGGCCATTGGCTCGCCTACGCGGTTTTCTATGCGGGTGGTGTGGGTAGCGTGGCGGGGCGCTATCACGCGCAGCATGGCACCTCGGTTGTCTGCGCCCCACACGATGTGCTGCGGTGCCAGCGCGTTGGGTGCAAAGCGGGCGTAGGCGTTGATGCTGGGGTTGGTCAGCGCGCAGCTGGCCTCAGCGTGCGCTAGTAAGCCTGCAAGGTAATGGCAGCCTGTGGCGCTAAGGTAGCTGGCGGCTTCTAAGGGTTTGGCCACGGGCAGCAGCGCCTGTACAGGGGCCATGGCGCGCTTGTACCAGTCTTCGTTGTGCTCGGTGGAGGCAGGTAAAGCAAATGCGTTAACGCCATCACTTAACTGCACCAGCGACTGGTGCAAGTGCCAACCACTGCTCATGATGTGCGCAAACGGCGGGCGGCACATAAAGCTGGCGTGGTAGCCCGCACGGCGCAGGGCTTGGCGCACGGCGCTTTTAAACAGCACCATGGCATCGGCGGCGTCCATTGCATCCATCACGGCAAACACGGCTTCAAACTGCGATGGGCCAAACTCAATTTCTAATGATGTCAGTGGCATACCCAACGCTTTAGCGGTGTCACGCACTATGCGCAGCGGCTCATCGCAGCGGTCTATGTACTGCTCGGACAGCAACTGGTAGCCGGGGTGCAGCATCGACACTGCAGGCGGCAGGCCGGGCCAGGCGGCGAGGTCTGGGTCAGTCTGCGGGCGGGTGCTTTCAATTTTGTAGATATGAAATTCCACCTCCAGGCCGCAGCGCAGGCCGAAGCCTTGGTCTTCTAGTTTTTCTAGTGCGGTGTGCAATAGGTGGCGCGTGTCAATGTCCAGCGGCAAACCATTGGCATAGTGCAGCTGGCCTTGCAGCCAAGCTGTGCCAGGAGCCCAAGGTAGCTCTTGGTAGCTGGCTAAATTAGGCCGCAGCACTAGGTTAGCTGCGTTGGCCAATGCAGGGTGGTCAACGTTATCGCCCTCAAACACTTTAAACGCAGTGCGGTCAGACGTGTCTTTGAGTGCCAATGTGCCCACCATGCCTATGCCGTTGTGCAGTGCGTCTTCTACGGCTAGGGGCATTAAGGTTTTGCTACGCAGCTCACCATGCAGGTCGCACCAGGCTAGGCGCACCTGCTTGATATCGCTGGCGGCCATGCGTTTTAAAGTGTCTTCAATGTTCATGTTTGGGGGTGCTTATGTTTATCAACTAAGTGATTGACCCAAGGTGCAGCAGCGCGTTTTTTATCGGCCTGCGTTTGCCACCAGTCTTGCCAACTGGCAGCGGGTGCAAACCCGTCAATAGTGTCGGGCCCGGTCATGTGCGCGGCCTGTGTGGTGTCGGCGGCAAATGGTGCGATGCCGCCAGCGGCCACAGCTTCAATGGCCTTTTGCAGCACGCGTCGGTTGGTCATGATGACTTTGTCACTGGTGCCTAAGTGCTCGCGCGTGCGGTCTTGCACAGCGCCCATGCTTTCTACTGCCCATTGGTCGTGCACGTTAATGTCGTCTTCGCCCATGCCGAGATACGTGCTGGTTTGCTGCTCTGCCGCGTTAAAGCCCCAGGCGTTAGCACGGCCAGCGCGGGGCACGTAGTCGGGCAGGGTGATGTACTGCAGGCGCTGGGCGCCCATGGCCTGTTTGTCCACTGGGCCGCCGTAGCTGGTGAAGATGCTGTACCAATAGGTGTGCGTGTCGTCCACAGGCAAGTGCATTTGCGTAATGGTCATCGTCTCAGACAACGGGATAACGAAGGTGTGCGGAAAAATCGCATTCGTTACGCGCACATGCATGGTTGTGTCGCTGAGTTGTCTTAATGCGGTCAGGCGCATGCCCGATGGCGTGGGTTCACTGCTGATGCCAGGCCGGTGCAGCTCGCGCATCACGCGCGTCATTGGCCACTTCTGCCCACCAGTTTGGCCATCTACATCGCCCGCGCTGGCGCTGCGAAACTGCTTGCCACCCGCGTTGTCGCCCACTTCATCCAAAGCTGCATCGTTAAAAAAGCGATGCAAAAACGATGGGTGCGCTGGGTCGATGCCCACTTCAAAAGCTTGCAGCCAATTGGCTTGCCACAGCCCTTTAAATGCAAAGGTGTGGGTGGTAGGCGCGGCAAAGCAATCAAAGCTGGGGAAGGGCGGGGCTTTATCAGGCTCGCCTAACCATGCAAACAGCACGCCTGATTTTTCTATCACCGGGTAGCTGCGCTGCTGTATGCGTGTGCACAGTGTGCTGCCTTCGGGCTCGGCTGGGGTTTCTAGGCACTGGCCCGATGCATCAAATTTCCAGCCATGAAAGGGGCAGCGAATGCCGGTGTGCGATTGGCCGGCGCTGTCCACCGTAATCTCGTAGCGCGCAAAGCTCAGGTCAGCGCCACGGTGTGGGCAGTCGCGGTCTAGCAGACCGTAGGTGACGCTGCCATCAGCTGAGGGTGCGTTTTGAAAAAGCACAAAATCTTGGCCCAATGCGCGCACCGCTTTGACAGGTCGCTTGGCCATGCGCGGGTCTAGCGCAGGGTTAAATTCATCTACCAATGCCACGGGCTGCCAATATTGCCGCATCAGCGCGCCACAGCCAGTGCCGGGGCCTACTTGGGTGAGGAGGTCGTTAAGTTCTTTTTTCACTGTTTGAATGATATTTGCGTGCCCATCATAGAGCAACCGGGTTATCCTTACGATCATGAAACTCTATAACTTTTGCCGCTCCTCTGCCTCGTTTCGCGTGCGTATCGCGCTGAACCTGAAAGGCATCCCTTTTGAATACATCAGTGTGCACCTGGCCAAAGGTGAACATAAAAAGCCTGAATACGCCGCCTTAGCCGCCGACGGCTTGGTGCCGCTGCTAGACACCGGCACGCTCAAGCTCAGCCAGTCGATGGCCATCATTGAGTATTTGGACGAAACCCACCCCACGCCCGCGCTGCTGCCCGCAGACGCGGTGGGCCGCCACCAAGTGCGCGCGCTAGCGCAAAGCATTGCTTGCGAGATTCACCCGCTGAACAACTTGCGGGTTTTGAAGTATTTAACGGGCCAGCTTAAAGTCGACGAAGACACTAAAACCAAGTGGTATCAACACTGGGTGCGCGAAGGCCTCTTGAGCTTTGAAAAACAATTGACTCAGCTGCCTGCAGGCAAGTATTGCTACGGCGACACGCCAACGTTGGCCGACTGCTGCCTGATTCCGCAAATTTTTAACGGGCAGCGTTTTAACTGCGACTTTAGCGGCCTGCCCCGCACCATGGCCGCGTTTGAAGCCTGTATGCAACTGTCTGCTTTTGACACTGCGCAGCCAAAAAATTGCCCGGATTTTGAGTGACAGTTTTTTGTGCAGTTGACGGGGGTTACTTGGCTTCGCGGGATCAGGCCGGCGGCGTGCTCAGCTGCGCGGCTGTCCCCCGTGTCGGCCTGGGGCCGACGACTCGTCCTTGATGCCGCTTCGCTGAGCACGCCACCGGCCTGATCTAGCGAGGTGTTGAATATTCAGACGCAGTGCGCACACCAAGCACCTGAGGCGTACAAAACCCTAAAAGTACGCTGATACGAAGCACGAAGCTCCATCGTTGCGCAGACAAAGCTTGATCTAAGCCGCAGCGCGCTGAGCTTCAGCCGCCAGCAGCTTGGGTACATTACCCGCAGCAGCCATAGCGTGCTGGCGCATTTTGCCCAAGATGGTCATTTTTTCGGTATCGCTGGGTTCCACGATGGCCAGCAGTTTGCCAAAGCCGTCTAGGCGGCTCTCGCGTATCCAGTTGCGCAGGGTTTTGTCTTGCTCACACT
>JANOSN010000530.1:0-4220 GCA_031415895.1 Polaromonas sp.
GAATTCTTGCATCAATAAGTGGCGGTCAATTCTGTAAGCGTATCCCGCAGTTTGCACCACTGCAGAAATGGTAGTGGTGCTACCGCCCATATACAGGTGTACACCCACTATGCCTTCACTACCAACGCCTGCAACTTCAGCGCATGCGCCTGACTGCATGACTTGCTGCAAAGAGACGATGGCCGTAGTGGGGAAGTATGCATAGTGCAACTGCTCGCCGGGGCCAAACAATTGCTTTCCTAAAGGAAGCTGCACTAGCTGCAGTGTGTCTAAAATAGGCGCGAATTCTTGCCGAGGCAAGGCTGCCAAGATCAAATTTTGATCGGGGCTATGAAGCGCTAGCATGGTCACTTGCTGAGAATTTAGCGTGTACTGCTTTAAGTCAAATTCGTGGCGTGACCTCTACACCAATACCACGGTAGCCCTTGAATTTACATTCCTCATCAAACATGGGTTCTCCGCTTACTCTAAAGTGTTGCTCAGCACCATTACTGTCAGTGCGCCTGAATGCAAAATCTATAAACGGCTGTCGCAAGGCAATTTTGAGCTGCAATTGAGTGTGCTCATGTACATTCCATCCGGTGCTGCAATCACTCAATTTTTCACTCAAAAACGATGTGGCTGAAATGCCTATCGTGTCGAAAACTGGGCCCGATACGGTTGTAAATTCACCAGTGTCATTCTGCTCCCAATACCAGTCGGATGCCAGTTCGGTAAAGCTGCGAAAGCGCAATTCACTTTCACGTAACTCGGCTGTACGTTCTTCTACGGTTTTAAGAAGTTTTTGGTTGTATGCATCCAGCTTTTTGTATAAAAGTTTTACTTCCAGTGTGTTTCTAATTCGTGTTTTTACCTCGAGTAAATCAAAGGGCTTGCTGACAAAGTCTCGGGCTCCGCTTTGCAAGGCACGTAGCTTATGGGCAGGTTCGGCAGTCAATACAATAACTGAAAGGTAATCATCCTCAGTTAGTTTCTTCAAACGCTCCATGACCTCGAACCCGTCCATTTTTGGCATTTTTATGTCTAATAAAATCAAATCATAGCTATTTAGGTGATGCAGTTTTTGCACTTCTGTGGGATCAATGGTCGAGCTCACATTTATATAACCAGCGTCCCCTAGAACTTGCTCTAGCAATTGCAAATTAGCGATTTGATCATCCACAATCAAAATTCGGGCTTTCAAAATTTCAGATTCTTTAATCATGTCGATTGCTCCTTGATATTAGGACGGCCAACAGGCGTTTGGGTAAACGCTAGAGCTTCATCTAAGGTTTTTAAAAAGTCTTTGACTTGAATAGGTTTGGTAATGTAACGAAAAAATCCAGCTTCCATACCTTTTTTAATATCATGCGGCATAGCGTTAGCGCTTAAAGCTAGTACGGGTATGTGAGCCGTAAGCGGATCGGCGCGTAGACGATTCAAAGTTTCAATGCCGCTCATGTCAGGCAAGTTAATGTCCATCAGTATCACTGCCGGTTGATGTGCTTTAGCAAATTCAATGCCCAAACCACCGTGCGTGGCGCTCAATACGCGGTGGTAAGGGCGCTTAGCTAGCAGTTGCTCAACTAGCTCTAAGCTGGCAGGGTTGTCATCTACGTGCAGTACGGTGTGCAACACCTCGGCACCAAGATAATTTTGTTCTACAGGTTCTACAGGTTCTAGAGGTTTCACTGAATCTATAGGTGCCATCGCAGCGTTCAACTCAATCCAAAATTCGCTGCCCACGCCAGCTATGCTTTGTACGCCTATTTTGCCCTCCATCAACTCGGTAAGATGCTTGCACATGGCAAGGCCAATGCCTGTGCCTTGTACTGCGCTAGGGTCTTGTCCCAAGCGTTTGAAGGGTATAAAAAGTTCGGGTATTTTTTCGGGCGATATGCCTTCCCCTGTGTCTTGCACACTGATGCGTACACTGCCAGATGGTTGGGTTACACAAGCAACGTGAACGGAACCACCTGTACGATTGTATTTAACTGCATTGGACAACAAGTTGATTAATATTTGCTTCACCCTTGTCCTGTCGGCGCGCACATAGCAAGGTTTTTCAAATTGCGGAAAAGTAATATCGATACTGCGTTGCAGTGCTAGCGGGCCAATCATGGCCTCGCATTCGCGCATTACTTCCGTTAAAGCTAGCACCTCAGGCGACATAAGCAACGCACCAGATTCAATAGCCGCCAAGTCCAGCGTTTCGTTGATTAACCCTAGCAGATACCAACCCGCGTTGACTATATGGGTAAGACTTTTCTTCTGATTGGTGGTGGGTGGCGGAGAGCCAGAGTCAATCAATTGGGCAAAGCCTAAAATTGCATTCAGTGGTGTGCGCAACTCATGACTCATATTTGCCAGAAACTCCGACTTAGCTTGATTGGCTTTATCCGCAGAGGCCATTGCTTCATGGAGTTTAATTTCTACCTGTTTGCGTTTAGAGATATCGTTGAACAACAAGGCCACTTGGTGATTTTCTGGTCCATCGAAACGAAATGCATAAACATCGTACCAACGATTTAGAGACTTGGAGTATTCTTCAAAACGAACCGCTTTTCCAGTCAAAGCAACCTTGCCAAAAGTCTCAATCCACTGCGATTCCATATTGGGCACTAGCTCACGGATAGTCTTATTGTGTGCATCTTGAAAACCGGTTTGTTGCGTGAAAGACTGACTTGTTTCTAAAAATCGGTAGTCTGTTGGGTGGCCTTGTGCGTCAAACAACATTTGCACGATACAGTAGCCCTCGTCAATAGAATTGAATAAAGTACGATAACGCTCTTCAGACTTACGCAGTACTTCTTCGGCTTGTTTTCGCTCTGTAATATCGAGCAATGCCAGTAAACCCGTTGTAGCGTGTTGACGCCCGTCTGATGTCAAAGAAAACTCTATCTTCTTGCGTGCGCTTAACCACAAAACCGAACCATCGGGATGAACGACACGGTGGTCAATGGCCATAGACCCAATTCCTGACGGGTCTAGAGATTCAGTTATTTTTTTGAATATCTCTGCACAGTCGTCAGGGTGAAATCTAGCGTGCACGTTTTTACGGGGCATGGGTGTATCGCTAGGCAGCGACAGCAACATGGCGGCAGTGTTATCGAGGGTGATGGTGTCTTGTACATAATTCATGGTGGCTAATCCAATGCCAGCTACACTAACACCGAGATGCAGCTTGGCTTGACTTGCCTGTAGTGCCTGTTTTATTATCGTACGCTCGGCTAACAAGCTAAACCGTTCTATAGCGTTTTCTACGGCACGGGTAAGACTATCTGGCGTACTATTTTTCTTATCAATAAAATCTTGCGCTCCAGTGCGCAACAAAGAGCCGCCCTCTTGGTAGTCCCTGCCAGTAATTACGACAACTGGCAGGCGGTTCATTCCTGAGCCATCTCCTATAGCTGCCAACAGTTCAATCGCAGTCATGTCGGGCAAGTAGTAGTCCAGCAACACGCAGTCATACTGAGGACCTTGTTTATCTTGTATTGCCATTATTCCTGTTTGCCCCAATTCTGCTTCGTCGAATATGTAGCGACGATTTGAACCGCGCAGCAGCATTTGACGCATGTCTGCACGGTCATGCAGGTTATCGTCAATGATCAAAATATTCAGAATTTTTTCTGTCATGGTGCCCGTGCCATTTCAAAAGGCGACACTACGTTGTGAAGCCAATAGCCAAATATTTTTTGCAATACCAATAAATGAAGCGCGTGATGAACTGGCTTCACATGGTAGGCGTTGGCTCCGTTGCTGTAGCAAAAGCTCAGGTCTCGTGGATTGGCTGACCCACTGAGCACCACAACTGGAATTATGCGTAATTGAATATCTTGTTTGATTTGTAGCAAGGCTTCTCTGCCATCGGTTTGTGATGTGTTGAGGTCTAGTAGCACGAGGGCAGGTAAATCTTGGTGCTTATCTGCCAGACTAAGCAGCTGGCCTACGCAATTTTCTCCTGAAGTTGCGCGCTGAATATGATTTTGTACTGTGCATTGAACAGCAGCATCCAAAACTGTTTGATAGTCCTCATCCGAATCTTCCACCACCAAGATGTGACGAGCTCGTGTCATGACTTGCTCTCTTGCGCGCAGGGAAGCGTAAAATAAAAAGTGCTGCCAACCCCTTCTTTTGATTCCAGCCAAACAACGCCGCCATGGCGTTGTACAAGTTTCTCAACTATAGTCAAACCCGCGCCCACACCGCTGCCAAATTCATCTCGTCCATGTAGCCGTTTG
>JANOSN010000531.1:0-5826 GCA_031415895.1 Polaromonas sp.
TGTGAACTCTACTTTTTGACCGAGTTTGCTTTCCAGGTATTTGACAATCGGGCCGAACTTGCGGGTTTGTTCAGTAGCAGCCTCTTCCGGAATGGTAGTCACACGAAACACGCCACCGGCTTGGGCAAACGCCACATGGGCCATGGCAGCTGCAGTGACAGCTAGCAAGGATTTAAAAAACAAACGACGCATTAAATACTCCCATAAAAAAGTCCCTACTTGGGGGACAATATCGTGATTCTCTCAGGATTAGTAAAACCTTGCTGACCGCGTGTAAGATACAACGCACTCAGGGCGACTCTGAGTATCAGCATGGTCTATTTGTCACTGGCCTAAGCTGTTTCTTACACCACCCACTAGATATTTATCACCCATGTCTGCACTGCGTTTTTATGACTTGTATGCCGCCAACCCTGCCAGTATTCAAGCCGAGCTGTCAGATGGCCTGTTAGCTGAGCAGGCCCACACCTCCCCCAAATACCTGTACGACAAGCTAGGCTCGCGCCTGTTTGATGCCATTACCGAGCTGCCCGAGTACTACCCTACGCGCACCGAGGCGGCTATTTTTACGGCGCAGCGTGAGGTGCTGGCCAGTGCATTGCCTGCACACGCTTGCTTGGTCGATTTGGGTGCAGGTAGTTGTGCTAAAGCGGCTAGTTTGTTTGGCGCTATTAAGCCAAGTCAGTACATTGCAGTTGACATATCAGCGGGCTACCTGCGCGGCGTGTTAGCCGCGCTGAGCGAACAGCACCCCACCATTGCCATGGCAGGTGTAGGAATGGATTTTTCAACCACGCTAGATTTACCGGCAGACGTTTTGCAGCAAGCCAGCCAGCGCCCTATCGTTGGCTTTTACCCAGGCTCCAGCATTGGCAATTTTGCACCTGACGATGCACTGGCGTTTTTGCAACGTGTGCAGCGCCTGTGCGCACAAGGCCAGGCGGGTGGTGGCGTGTTGATAGGTGTAGATTTAGTTAAAGCTATTGACGTGCTAGAGCCCGCCTACGACGACCCACTGGGCGTCACAGCTGCGTTTAACCTGAATATGCTGCGCCACATTAACACACTGCTGGGCAGCAATTTTGATGTACGCGACTGGCAGCATGTGGCGTTTTTTAATACCGAACTGTCGCGTATTGAAATGCACCTAGAGGCCAAGCGTGACACCACTGTACGCTGGCTATTGCACAGCAAACCTTACCAACGTGTCTTTGCCAAAGGTGAGCGTATTCACACTGAAAACTCCTACAAATGGACGGTAGAAAAGTTCTCTGCGTTGCTCAAGGCTGCGGGGTTTGCAAGTACCCAAACTTGGACCGATGAGCGTGGCTATTTTGCGGTACTGTGGGCTGGCGTTTAGTCACATTGCTGTGAGCAAATCGGCCTACAACGCGCAGGTGCGAAAGCCTGCATAAATATCAGTGCGCTGGGGCATAAAGTAATTGCGGTACTTGGTATTGCGCATGCAGGGCTGTGTAGCACTACATGCACCGCGCAGTACAGGGCGGGTGTTAAACCAAGGCTCTGAATAGTCGCGGTAAGGGTGTACCTCAAAACCTGCAAACGGCGCAAAGGTGCTGGCGGTCCATTCCCACACATCGCCCCATGCAAATGCGCTGCCTTGGGTGATGGCGGCGCATTCCCACTCGGCCTCGGTGGGTAACCTGCGGCCTGCGTGGTCGCAATAAGCCAATACTTCGGTGTAGTTCAAATGCACTGCGCTGTCAGCCATGTTCATGGGCTGCCATAGGCCAAACACTTGCTGCTCGTAGCCTTGCGCTGTGGCGCGCACATAACGCGGCAGCGCGCAGCCACTGTGCTGCACATGGCGCATGTACTGCCCCCAGCTGACGGGCCGTGCGTCAATGGCGTAATTTTCTAGCTCTAGGCTGTGTGCGCCCAGCTCGTTGTCAAAAGCAAAGCCTATTTGGTCGAAACCTAGTGTCCAAGCCTGCTTTTGGATGCTTAATTGGCCTGTAGTCCAAGTATTTATTGCTTTAGTAGCTATTAAATTAATAGTGTCTGTTGTGCCGTCTGGCAGTGGCATCGCCACGCCCAGCGCTTGCGCCATGTAGATGGCAGCTTCTAAATGCATGGCTTCATGGAACATCACTAAGCGGTAAAAGTACAAAGCATCGTCTGTTGTGCCAGCTACTGCCAGCAAAGCCAAGGTTTGTTCTAGCGTGGCAGCTAAATAGGCCTTGCAAGCTTGCGGGTCTAGCAACGGCAAATGCCAGCGGCTGGCGTGCTGCACGGTGCCAGAGTCATACCAACTGTCGCCATGCGCCAATAGCGATGGCATGCGGGGCACCGTGTGCTGATAGGCAATGCCAGCAGCGCGCTGGGGGTTGCGGCCAATCCACAGCTCTTGGTACCAGCCAATATGGCCCAGCTCCCACAGTGGGGGGTTAAGCTCGTCGCTGTAGGGCACATGCAGGCTACCCGCAGCAACATAGGCATCAAACACGGCCAGCGTACCCGCGCGCACATCGCGCAAAGCTGCTTGCAGTTGGTTTGCGTTGGCACGCCGCCACAGGGCGGGGTCATCGGCCAAGCTAGGCCAAGGCTGGGCTGCGCCGTCATTTGCCGCCATCTGGCGGTCTGATGCGCTGTTGTGCCGCATAATTTGAGCTGTCATGCACCGTTCCAAAATAATCAAAAACATCGTCATCGTCAGCCCTGCCCTGTCAGACGCCAACAATGGCAACTGGCAAACGGCCAAGCGCTGGGCTACGCTGCTGTCTAAACACTATCGTACCCGCATTACCAACCACTGGCCCGACGAATTAGCCGAGTCGGACGACATCCTGCTAGCCTTACACGCGCGGCGCAGCGCCAGCGCGGTGGCGGCTTGGCAAGCGCAGCGTGGAAGCAGCCAGCTGGTCGTCGTTTTGACAGGCACAGACTTATACCGTGACATCCATACAGATACGCAAGCCAAGCAGTCTTTGGATGCAGCTGCGCGCTTGATAGTTCTGCAGCCTTTGGGAATGAATGAATTACCGGCCCAGCACCACGCTAAAACCCATGTGGTGCTGCAGTCCACCACCAGCCGCCAAACCTTGCCCAAAACACCAGCGCGATTGCGCGCGGTGATGGTGGGCCATCTGCGCGACGAAAAATTGCCGCAAACCTTGTTTGCTGCAGCCCGGCTGCTGCAAGCGCGCGAAGACATTTTTATAGACCATATTGGCGCTGGGCTGGACGAGGCGTTAACCCAAGACGCAACCGACACCGCAGCAATATGCAAAAACTACACTTGGCTAGGTGCCCTGCCGCATGCGCAAACCCGCGCCAAAATTCAGCGCGCCCATGTGCTGGTGCACGCCAGCAAAATGGAGGGCGGCGCCCATGTGGTGATGGAGGCGGTGTGCAGCGGCACGCCAGTGATAGCGTCAGACATCCCCGGTAACGTGGGCATGTTGGGTGATGATTACCACGGCTATTTCCCCGTGGGGGACGCCCGTGCATTGGCCTTACTGCTAGAACGCTGTAAGGACGAGCCGCACTTTATCGACACATTAAAGTCACAATGCGCAGTGCGCGCGCCGCTTTTTGCACCACAGGCTGAACTTACAGCTTTGCTGCAGGTCATTCAATCTTTATAAAAATCTATTCCATGCAGACGTCTGAGCAACCCGTTTTAAGAGATATTGTTTTAGTAGGCGGCGGCCACAGCCATGTGGGCGTGCTCAAAAGCTTTGGCATGAACCCCATACCCGGTGTGCGCATCACGCTGATTTGCACTGACATGCACACGCCCTATTCGGGCATGCTGCCGGGCTATGTGGCAGGGCACTATGACTACGACGAGGTGCATATCGACCTGTCGCGCTTGTGTGTGTTTGCAGGTGCGCGCCTGTACAAAGCCGAGGTCACAGGCATTGACCGCGCCAACAAAAAAGTCATCTGCAAAGGCCGCCCGCCAGTGCCGTACGACCAGCTGTCGATCAACATTGGCTCGACCCCGCAGCTGGGCGGTGTGCCAGGTGCTACTGAATATGCTGTGGCGGTCAAACCGATTCAACGCTTTAACGACCGATGGGTATCACTGCTAGACCGCGTAAAAAATCACGCCGGCAAAACTACCATTGCTGTGGTGGGCGCAGGTGCAGGCGGCGTAGAACTGACGTTGGCCATGCAGTTTAGGCTGCGCAATGAGTTAACAGCACTCGGCCGTAATCCTGATGAATTAGCGTTTCACTTGTTCACCAGCAGCCAAGATATTTTGCCCACACACAACGCAGGCGTACGCAGCCGGTTTGACAAAGTACTGGCCGAGCGCGGCGTGGTGGTGCACCGCAAGGCTGAGGTAACGCAAGTATCACAAGGCAAGCTGCAAGCCAGCAACGGCGAAGCACTGGACGCTGACGAAGTTATTTGGGTCACCCGTGCAGGCGGAGCAGCATGGTTGCAGCAAACCGGGCTAGAGCTGGACAGCGAAGGTTTTATCAAAGTATTAGACACCTTGCAAACCGTGACCGACCCCGACATTTATGCCGCAGGCGACATTGCCAGCATGGTGAACTACAAGCTAGAAAAAGCGGGCGTGTTTGCTGTGCGCCAAGGCAAGCCATTAACAGCCAACCTGCGCCGTGCCGTAGAAGGCACGGCGCTGCAAGCCTACAAGCCGCAAACTACGTGGCTGGCACTGATCAGCACGGGTGACAAATACGCTGTGGCATCGCGCGGTGCGATAGGCTTTGCAGGCGCAAAAGTATGGCAGTGGAAAGACTGGATTGACCGCCGCTTTATGGCGAAGTTTCAAGACTTCCCCAAGATGGATGCCCACGCTGCACCGCCAGTGATCAAAGGCGGGAAAAGCGTCAAGCTGACCAACGAAGAATCTTTGCAAGCTATCAGCGCGATTGCCATGCGCTGCGGCGGCTGCGGTGCCAAGGTAGGCTCTAGCGTGCTAAGCCGTGCCCTCAGTAACTTGCACCCCGTAGACCGCGACGACGTAATCATCGGCCTGAAAGACCCAGACGACGCCGCTGTGGTGCGCGTGCCACCGGGTAAAGCGATGGTGCACTCAGTAGACTTTTTTCGCGCCTTCATCGACGACCCCTATGTCTTTGGCAAAGTAGCCGCCAACCACGCACTGGGCGACATCTGGGCCATGGGCGCACAGGCGCAGTCAGCCACAGCGATATGCACCGTGCCACCGGGCCTAGAGGCTAAAGTAGAAGACGTGCTGACGCAGATGATGACCGGTGCGTTAGAAATTTTGAACGACGCAAATTGCGCGCTGGTAGGTGGCCATACGGGTGAAGGCAAAGAGCTAGCACTGGGTTTTGCCATCAATGGTTTGATTGACGATGACCCGAGAAAAATTTTGCGCAAAAACGGCATGCAGCCAGGCGATGTATTGATCCTTACCAAGCCGATTGGTACGGGCACCTTGTTTGCAGCACACGCGCAGTTGGCCGCCAAAGGCCGCTGGATTGACGCTGCGCTGCAGTCGATGGTGGTGTCTAACCGCTTAGGCGCGCAATGTTTAACTGAATATGGCGCAACATCGTGCACTGACCTGACAGGCTTTGGCCTGCTAGGCCATTTGGTGGAAATGACGCGGCCCTCGGGCGTAGATGCTGAACTGCATTTGTCAAAGCTGCCGATGCTAGACGGTGCTGAGGAATGTGTAGCGATGGGTATAGTCAGCTCGCTACAAGGCGCGAATGTACGCCTGCGCCGCGCCTTGCGCAACCAAGAAGAGTTTGTCAAACATCCTCGTTATCCGCTGATTTTTGACCCGCAAACCGCAGTTCGGCCATGCAGGCTTCTACCTTGTCAGCGGGTACGCTGGCCAGCAGGCCACCGGCGGTT